>NZ_DJGW01000048.1:0-4830 GCF_002432845.1 Sphaerochaeta sp. UBA5836 | reverse complement strand
TTGCTCCATTCTCCGCTTTTTTCAAGCCCGAAGCCTCTGCTTCCCATCGATCAAAACATCGGCCAGATCATTGCAGTGGAACCACAGAGTGTTGAAGAGCAGGCGAAGCGCTCCCTCAGTCAGGACTACTCTCTTTCCTGGGTTGAAACCTATGTACCCGAGTCCATCAGGACGGGCTTTGTCCATACCTATGACCGACTCCTGGCAGCATTGCTGCCGCTTGAACAGATACAGATGGCTTCTCATATCCAAAGAGGCCATCTGCTTGAAGTTCCCTTTTGCTATCATGCACCGGCCTACGGATATGGCAGCATGACATGGATGCAGAATGAGGATGGAAAGTTTGTCCTGCTCTCCCTGTCGGTGCACGAATAAATTTGTGAACACTATGGTAAAACCCTTCCATTGCCAGGCGCTTAAACAATGGTAAAATGTTGTGTAGCTATTCTATGGAGGTTCTTATGAAACAGTGTCTGGCAAGTGTGTTATTGCTTCTGTGTCTGTTCACTCCTCTTGCTGCCCAGGGGTCGAAGGAGGATGGGCAGGCGGCAAAGGAATTGGTCGTGTATGCAAGCGTTGATGAAGCGAATGCAGTGAAGATCCTCGATGCGTTCACCAAGGATTCAGGCATCAAGACAAGCTTTGTACAGCTTTCCAGCGGTCCTGCCCTCACAAGAATCCAGGCAGAGAGCGGCCGTCCACAGGCCGATGTCTGGCTCGGCGCCCCCAGCGACAACCATGTGATTGCAAAAACGCAAGGTTTGACGATTCCGTATAAAGGGGCGGCATTTGAGGCTCTTGGAGCAGAGTTCAAGGATGCAGAAGGCTACTGGAGAGGCTTCTATATGAATCCACTCTGTTTTGGCGTTAATACTGTTGCTTTGGCCAAGGCCGGAGCATCGATGCCTACAAGCTGGGCCGATCTGCTCAAACCGGAGTACAAGAACCTCATCCAGGTTCCGACCCCGCAGGCCAGCGGTACTGCAACCACCATGGTCTACAGCCTGATCGAGATCATGGGCGAGGATGAGGCTTTCGCTTATATGGCGAAATTGAATGCAAACATCCAAACCTACACATCCAGCGGCACCGGCCCTTCAAAGGGCGTCAATGTCGGGGATGCAGCCATCGGAATCCAATTCTCTCCTGCCTTCTTCCAGATGAAGGCCAACGGTCAACCGATTGAAATCGTGTTCCCCAAGGAAGGCTTCGGTTTCGAGTTCCCGGCCGCCTCAATCCTCAAGGGAGCCAAGAACTATGAATCAGCAAAAATCTTCATGGATTGGCTGGTCAGCAAGAAGGGCCAGGATGTACTGAAGTCGACCGGTACCTACTTCTATCCTGTGATAGACGATGCAGAGATCGATCCGGTCATGCCCGCATTCTCCACCCTCAATGTGGTGGGAGTCGATTTGGCGTATTACAGCTCCCGCAAGGCCGAATTGGTCGAACGCTGGGTCAGTGAAGTACTCTCTGCCAAAAAGTAAGACGTTCCACGTTCTCCGGTGGTTCTTACACCGGAGAACCTTGATCTGAGGTGTTCATGAAACAACGAATCATCTCCTCGTGGCATGATGTAATCCGGTTAAGCAAGGATCCCCTGCTTCTGGGGGTGATTCTCCTGCTTTTAATCTCCTTGGTTTTATTTATCATCTATCCTCTGTATAAAGTCGTTGTAGTAAGTTTTCAGGTCGACGGTTCCTTTTCCATCAAGAATTTCACCGACGTAATGACCTATTCCAACGGCTATTACCTGAAGGCTCTGTTCAACTCATTGTGGATGGGCGTTGCTACAGCCGTGCTCGGAACGTTCATCGCCTACATATTTGCGTATTCCCTCACCAGGGCGAATATCCCTGGCAGGAAATTTTTCAATTTGATCGCCACCATTCCCATCATCAGCCCTCCCTTCATCGGGGCTCTGGCGGTGATCATGCTCTTCGGCCGCAATGGATTTGTAAGTTCAACCCTGCTCGGCATGCAGAACGCCAATGTGTATGGGCCGCGGGGTTTGTTGTTTGCCCAGGTCCTGACATTCTTTCCCGTTGCTTACATCACCCTCCGGGGTGTGCTGGAATCGATCAGTCCGACCTTGGAGGATGCCGCTATGGATCTTGGTGGCAACCGGTTCACCATCTTCCGAAAGGTCACCCTCCCTCTCTCCATTCCTGGTATTGCCAGTTCGATGCTGGTGCTCTTTGTGGAATCGCTTGCCGATTTCGGCAACCCGCTTGTGTTGGCAGGGGCCCAGTTTCCCATTCTCAGCGTCCAAGCGTACCTGGAGATTACCGGTATGGGCAACTTCGCTAAAGGTGCGGCTCTTGCCTTCATCCTCCTGGTTCCCTCGGTTTCAGCCTACTTGCTGCAAAAGTATTGGGTCAGCAAGAAACAGTATGTGACGGTGACAGGAAAGCCGACGCAATCGAGCAATGATGTGGTCAGCCCCACTGCGCGCCGGCTCTTGTTTGTTGTCTGCTGCCTCATTGCAGCCTGTATTATTCTCGTGTATGCAAGTATTGTTTGGGGTGCTTTCGCCGAGTCATGGGGAAACAGCAACAAGCTTACCCTGCAAAACTTTGTCTATGTGTGGCGTGTGGGATTTGAGTCGGTACTCGATACCTTGGTCATAGCAGGGCTCTCGACTCCGCTTGCAGGAACCATCGGTATGGTTATAGCATTCCTGGTTGTCCGTAAACAATTCTGGGGCCGCAAGTTCATGGAGTTCTCCTCCATGCTCAGCTTTGCCCTGCCGGGAACGGTTGTGGGTATCGGATACATTCTTGCGTTCAACCAACACCCTTTCTACCTTACCGGGACGTTGCTCATCCTCCTGCTCAATTTCATTTTCCGATATCTGCCTGTAGGTGTGCAGGGCGGGGTTGCCGTTCTCAAGCAAATCGATCCTTCAATCGAGGAGGCAGCCATCGACCTGGGGGCGGACAGCAACAAGACCTTCCGCAAGGTCACCCTGCCCTTGATGATCCCGGCTTTTTTCAGCTCCTTGATATTCAGCTTTGTCCGTAGCATGACAGCCATCAGTGCTGCAATCTTTTTGGTCTCGGCACGATGGAAGTTGATGACCGTGCAGATCATGAGCCAGGTGGAGAGCGGCCGCATCGGGGCGGCTGCCGCCTTCAGCCTCATCCTGGTTGCCATTATTCTGGCAGCCATGGCCGTCATCAAACTGATTCTTCGGTTGAAGTATCATACCACCAGCTCTATTCTCAGCCACTAGGAGTTCTCAATGAGTGTAACCTTAAAAAATATTACGAAAATTTTTACCGACCAGGATGACAAGAGTAAGGAGTTCACTGCAGTCGATTCGGTCAACATTGAGATCAAAGAGGGTGAGATGGTCACCTTCCTTGGTCCTTCCGGCTGTGGAAAGACTACTACGCTAAGGATCATCAGTGGTTTTGAGAAACAAACCAAGGGGGATGTCTTCATTGATGGGCAGTTGGTGAACGACCTGCCTGCGAACAAGCGCAACTCATCAATGGTATTCCAATCCTACGCCATCTTCCCCCACCTGACGGTGGAGCAGAATATCGGCTTCGGCTTGGAGTTGAAGGGCATGAAGAAGAGCCAGATCAAGGGCGAGGTTGATACCATCATGGCAACCATGGGCTTGTCCGCCTTGGGTGCACGTCAGCCAAGTCAGCTCTCGGGTGGACAACAACAGCGCGTTGCCTTGGCACGGGCCATCGTAACAAAACCCAGGGTCCTCTTGTTTGATGAGCCGCTTTCCAATCTCGATGCGAAGCTTCGCGACCAAATGCGGACTGAAATCCGCAGAATTCAGCAACAGTTCGGGATTACCAGCATCTACGTCACCCATGACCAGGCTGAAGCGATGACGGTCAGCGACCGAATCATGGTGATGGACAAGGGGAGAATCCAGCAATTGGGTACTCCGTTTGAAATCTACAGCCGCCCGACCAACCACTTTGTGGCCGACTTCATCGGCAGGGCGAATTTCTTCAAAGGGATGGTCAAGAAGATTGACACGGATTTGACCCTTGAGATCAATCAGAAAGAGTATCGCTTCTCTTCCTTCAACAAGGATGTCGTGGTGGGCAAGCGTGCAACGGTGGTCCTGCGTCCCGAAGGCTTGAAAATCGAGAAGCCCAATGATCAGGCATTTTTCAATGGAGTGGTGCAGGAAGCTGTCTATTTAGGATCTACCGTAGAGTATCAGATAACGGTCAAAGGGAGAACCGAACCCATCGTGGCAATTTCCTACAATCCGGTCAAAGAGGGACTGTATCGGGTAGGGGACCAAGTCGGGGTAAGCTTTGATGCCATCAGCGCCCATGTGATCAGTTGAATATTAAGGCTGTTGCTTCTGGATAACCAGTACAAACTCACTGGTTTCTTGAGCCGGTGGTACCATCTGGTTTCCTTTTTCAGCTAAATAGGCAGTCAATAACGAAAGGTCTGCATCCAGGTCTTCGAGACTGAGAACGATGGTGGTGTCGCGGGGCTTCACCACAATCTGTACATGTTCCATATCAGCTTGGTCGAGCAACGGGCCCTCCCACTCGCTCTGATCTGGATTGACAGGCGGGATTTTACTGTAGACACCACAACCTGTGAGGAGAAGTGTGCAGAGAGCCAGCAGTGCAAACTTGTACTGTATTGCATGCTTGTTGCATTTCATCTGCTGCCTCCCACCTTGAAAACCTTCAACTTCATACCTAAAACAACCGAACATTGAAAAGATTACAAACAGAAATCGTGTGGCCCCAGATGCAAAATACGCTACGGTAAGCCCGATGTGGAGGGGCTGTGGCACTCAATCGGTTCTGATGAATCTGAAAGTCGATACTG
>NZ_DJGW01000017.1:31237-44329 GCF_002432845.1 Sphaerochaeta sp. UBA5836 | reverse complement strand
AAAATGCTCATACCGAGCGCACATGGATAAGGGGAAGCATTTCTGCCTCCCCCTTTTGGCCTTCAGTCAAACTTGAAATTCTTCATCGATAATGGCTGGCGGGTATTTTCCAGTACATCCCTCCACAACGAACCTTCCAGATCGACATGATTGCGACTCGAAACCGCCACCTTGATCGGCAGATGCACGAACCGGTTGTGCAAGAGCCCGATGAGCGCCTGCGTCTTGCCCGACATTGCCGCATGGACGGCATGCGCCCCGAGTCGGGCGCAATAGATGGAGTCGTAGGAGTCTGCCGGAGCGCTGCGAATGATGTAGGACGGATCGATGTATTTCACATTCATCTCAATCCCCTCGCGCTTGAAGAACTCATTGATTCGGTCCTTGAGGAAAATCCCGATGTCTTGGAACTTCACATTGCCTGAAGCATCAAGCTCTTTGCTGGGGGGCATCAACTCCTGTCCGGCTCCTTCGCTGACCAGCACAACAGCATGACCGCGGTCGAGTATCCTCCGCCTCAGGTGTTCCAGCAAGCCGTTGGGGCCGTCGAGGTCGAACGGATTCTCAGGAATGAGGCAGAAGTTCACATCGCTTTGGGCCAAAGCCGTCTGTGCGGCGATGAAGCCCGATTCACGACCCATGACCTTCACGAGGCCGATGCCGTGAATGGAGTTCTTGGCCTCGACATGGGCGCTTCGAACGACTGGAACCGCCATCTGAACCGCAGTATCGACACCAAAGGAGCTCTGGATCAAGGAAAGATCATTGTCGATGGTCTTGGGGATGCCGATGATGGAAATCTTCAGACCGCGTTTCTTCACCTCTTCGTAGATGTCGTAGGCACCCCGCAAGGTACCATCACCTCCGATGGTGACCAGAATGTTGATATTCAGCTTCTCCAAGGAGTCGACAATTTCTTCGACCTGCTTGCCGCCGCCGCGTGCCGAACCGAGGATGGTACCACCCTTCTCCTGAATATCATCAACGACATCGGGATCGAGGGTGATAAGCGGCCAGGGGCTGTTCTCAAGCAACCCTTGGTAGCCGAACTGCACCCCGCTGATCCTGCGCACCCCATAGCGGTACCAGAAACAGCGGACAACCGCACGTATTACGTTGTTCAAACCCGGACAGATGCCTCCGCAGGTGACAATGGCAGCATGAACATGGGCTGGATTGAAGTATATTTTCGCCCTCGGGCCTGCAACCTCCACCGTCTCTTCATGACGCGGCACAGGATGACCGTTCTCATCGATGTCGGTGTCGATACCGAACAGGATGTGATCGTCGTCGCTGACATAATCGGCCTGCCCATCGTTCTGGGTGGTGCTCATCATGATCGGGCTCGAGATTTTCGCCTCGCCGAGTACCGGAATGTTAAAATCCAATTTCTTTGTTGTCACACTTCACCTCCAGATGCATCTTGAGCTTCAAGCAGGACCGCCAGGTCCTGCCTGAAGCGTTCGAATGGCTCGTTCAAATCTTTCTTGGCCTGTTTCTCAAAATTGCGGTACAAGTCAAGAAAGGATACCGCAAAGGCAGTGAGGGTTGCACCCTCACGACTCGATCCACCCTTTCTTCGATTCAGAACAGCAACTCCCAGGCTTTTTTCCAGGTTCTGCACCATGGCAAAAGCCTTCGAATAGGAGATGCCCAAAGCCGATGCAGCCTTGCGCAACGAGTTGTGCTCCGCCACCATATCCAGCAACCAGAGCACCCCGATTCCCATGAATTTGCTGCCTTCCTCGTCGACGAGGTAGAGCTTTGCCTTTAGTTCCATGCTTCTCCTGCCGCCTGGTAAACCAAATCCACCAGTTCAGCAATCTTATCACATTCTACCGAACAATAGGCAAGTCTGAGAGTCACATCGGCAATATTGATGCAACCGACTTGATAGGCCTCCAGCAAATGGCGGCGCAGGGCCTCAGCACTTCCCTTGGTCTTGAAAGCCATGAAGTAGCCGCTATTGAATGGATAGGGCGTCAACAGGGGGTTTCCTTCATGTTTTTTAAGCGCTTCCTTGAGAATGCGGTAGCGCTTTTCCATCTCCGTCCTTGCAGAGAGCTTGTCTGCCTCGTAGCGGACCCCTTCCTGCATTGCCTTGACGAGCAGGCTCTGTCCGGGCCTGTCACAGTTGGAGACCGTACTGCGGATAATACCCAACGTCTTCTTGTTCAACGCATCGAAGTGGGCCTCGGTCAGGCCCTTGGCACCATAGGTTATGAACCCGATGCGGAAGCCCCACACCATGTCCTCCTTTGTTGCAGCATCACACTTGACGGCGAAGATGTTGGAGTGGGCATCGCAGAGATAGGCAAAGAGGCTTTCCGTTGCAGTCTCCTCTTCGAAGAACAGGCCGTAATAGGCATCGTCGCTTATGACCATCAGCTTCATGCCGCCTTCTGCAAGCTCGATCAGGGCAGCGGCAATGGCGGCCATCTCGACTTTGCTTGGGGTATACCCGGTGGGATTGTTGGGGAAGTTGAGAAGCAGGCGGGCTTTTTTATCGGCTATGGACAAGAGTACCTGTTTCATGCCCTCCACATTGAAACCACCTGCCTCGTTATACAGGGGGAAGGTAAGCACATTGGCATTGACCTGATGGGCAAAGATCAACTCATAGTTGTCCCATGCCAAATCGGGAATGACCAAGGTGTCGCCCTCTTGGGCAAAAAGCTGGGCGAGCATGCTCAGTCCATGGGTGAGGCCTGCCGTCACGATGGGAAGCGAGATGGATTTACCTGCAAGCGACGGATTCTTTGCAAGCATCTGCTTTTTCCAAAGATTCCTGAGTTGCTGGTCCCCTCCACCGGGGGCATACGAGAAGAGATCGGAGGGCTTGAAGGAGTTCTCGGCAAACTTGTTGTAAATGTCCGACAGATGCATGGGTTGACCATTGGAAGTGGCCATACCGATCGTGGCATTGAAACGAGTTGCCTTCTGGCCGGCTTCGGCGCTTTGGGCGACGATTCCCTTAGGGAAAAACATCCTTTGCCCGACGTCGGAGAGCAGTGCATCCACGATGGTGTTTTGCAAAGTCTCATTCAGTTCAGTGGCTAGTGCGTGCATAACATGTCCTCCAGTTATGCATTACTGTATATACGGTTTCCCAAAAAATGTCATTAATACCCGGCTAAAAATCGAACTCTCCCTGCATATCCTCCATATTCTCCGGTTTTGTCTTCAACATATTGAGAAACGTTTGCTCATCAACAACCGTCACCCCCAGAGAACGCGCAGCCTCAAGCTTGCTTCCTCCTCCTGATCCGGCCAGCAGGTGGGTGGTCTTGCCGGTGACCGTACCGACCGTCCTCCCCCCTCGCTTGGTCACTTCATCCATGGCGAGCGATCGGGGGTTGAAATGCTCAAAGGAGCCGGTTACACACCAGACTTGGCCGCTGAAGCTGTCGTCGAGCTTTTGCATCCGGTCCTCTTTCTCTTCCATGCAGAGGCCCAAGGACGCAAGGCGTGCAATCCTCTGCTGCATGAGAGGATCAGAGAGGGCTTCGATGTAGAGAGCCGCACTTTTCTCTCCGATCTGCTTGATCGAAGTAAGCCGCTCGATGTCCTTGCGCTTGGCAATATCGAGCAAGGCCTCCATGCTGGTTATGCCGCTTGCAAGCAGTATCTCAGCACTCTTTTTCCCCAACTCGGGAATGCCGAGGGCAACCAGGACCCTGCAAAACGGCTGAGCCTTGCTCTTTTGGACGCCCTGCTCGATCAAGCGGATTTTCTTTTCACCGAATCCCGCTTGATTGGAGAGGGCCTTGCGATAATCGATCCGATAGATATCATCCACGTCCTTCAGGTAGCCCGACTCTATCAGGACCGAAGCAGTCTCGGGACCGAAGTTTTCAATATCCATCCCCTCCTTGCCGATGAAAAACTCAATGCGACCCCGTACCTGGGCAGGACACTCGTTGTTGGGGCAGAAGGTATGGGCACCTCGTATTGTAAGCGTGCTATTGCAGACCGGACAGCGGGAAGGCATGGTATAAAGGCCTTCAGACGCTTCGTTCTTTTCAATGACCCGCTCTACAGCCGGAATCACATCCCCCCGTCGGGATATCTCCACCGTATCTCCGATTCCCAACTCAAGCATGTTGATGTAGTCCTGGTTGTGCAAGGTGATATTGCTGATCGTCGACCCCGCCACCTGAACAGGAACCACCCGGGCGACCGGGGTGACCCGTCCCGTCCGTCCTACCTGTACGTCGATGGACTGCACGACAGTCTGTGCCTGCGGAGACTCAAACTTGTAAGCCAAGGCCCACCGGGGGTGATGGCCGGTATACCCCAGCAGTTCACGGGCCGGCACGGAGTTCACCTTGGCCACCAAACCGTCGATCTCATACTCCAGCGAACTTCGTTTTTGGGTATATTCCTGAATATAGGAGGCAAGGTCGGAAAAACTGCCGCCGAAGCCTGAAAGACCTGCTTCCCTGAGAGCCTGCCGCGCCTGGCTTGCGTCCTTTGCAAAATACCCGAGGTTCGGATTAAGCCTGAAACCATAGGAAGCAAGCGTGGAAAGAATCTTCAAATGGTCGGGATGTACAACATCCTCCCAGAACCCCTCGTAGACGAAAATCTGCAACGGGACCTTGGCAACTTCACTGCTCTTGGTCCTTCGAATCGTCCCTGCTGCAAGGTTGCGGGGGTTTGCAAAGGGCACTTCCATTTCGGCATTCAGCTTGGCAAAGTTTGCCTTTGGCAGATAGATTTCCCCGCGGACAGCCAGACTTTCTGCAACCGGAAGCCTCAACGGAATGGAGGCGATGGTCTTGACGTTGGCAGTCACATCGTTGCCCACCGTTCCATTGCCACGCGTCACCGCCCGGACAAGCAACCCATCCTCATAGTACAGTACAATCGAGATACCGTCGATTTTCTCCTCAATGACAATCCCCACGTCCTCGCCGATCTTGGTCTCGGTCTTCTCAATCCAGGCAAGCAACTGTCCATCACTGTAGGCCTTGTCGAGGCTGAGCACCGGGATGGAATGGGTCACCTCCCCCAGCGTCGAGTCGAGGTCGCTGCCCACCCGTTGAGTCGGCGAATCGGGACGCTTGAGGTGGGGATACTTTGCCTCCAAGGCAACCAGCCGGTCGAAGAGCCGGTCGTACTCCAAATCACTGACCAGGGGACGGTTGTCCACATAATAGGCTTTCTGATAGGCGGCAAGCTGCTCGACAAGTGTGTGGATTTCATGTTCTAGTTCATTCATGGTTCTGATTGTAAGGCTCTGAGGTCACCCATTGCAAGCTGTGGTCGGGTTTCTCTCATTGCTTTGATAAGTCGTACATGGTATCTTTCATAGGCGAGAGAGGGAGAGAGCATGGCAGACAAGAAACCATCGACAAACAAGGCGACAACGCTTCACGGACTGATTGTCACCTCCACCGTCGATGCCGGCCGGATCGAGGAGATAACCCTTCCCGAACTCGATGGCAATTTCACCTTGGTCACCACCCGTGACATTCCCGGCACAAACCGGGTCCGCACCCTCGATGCCGCTACACCGCTGCTTACCTCATCGACCATAAGCTACCATCAGCAGCCAATTTTGGCCCTGTTCGGTTACGACAGCGAATCGGTACAGCTCAAAGCCAGGGAAATCAACATCTCCTATCAGCTGCCTCTCGCCCAGGACAGTCCGGCTGCGGTGATCGAGTCGACTCCCTACACCTACCATTTCGGATCCCTGGAAAGTGCTGCAAGTGATGCAAATCTTGCCGTTCTTGAACGCACCTATCGGTACAGTGGCTCCGACTACCAAAGCAACACCCTCACCCGCATCAGCGTAGAACAGGAAGGCGATATCCTGCACGTCCATGCCCCCACCCAATGGCCCAGTCATGTACGGGAAACGGTCAGTGAAACCACCGCAATCCCCAAGCGGAAAATCATTGTTCATCGCCTTCCGTTCTACGCTCCGCACGATGAGATGCTCATCAATCCTTCGGCTCTCTGCTCGATTGCCGCCATAGCCTGCCTGAAGGCTAATTGCCAGACCGACCTGCTCTGCAAAGTCGAAAGCTTTCGTCCCGACATCTCCATCAAGCGCAAAAGCTGGTACTACAGCGACGGCCGGATCCAGGCCGAGGACATCCGGGTGCAGGTCAATCAAGGGTGCGAGCCGATGTTCAGTGACGAGATGGCAAACCAGCTCATCGCAGGTCTGGTTCCCCTCTACCCTTTGCAGGCGCTGAGCATTTCCATCATCTTCACCACATCCAACACCCCTCCATCCCACTTTTTCGGAGATCTCGGGTATGCCGACGCCCTCTCCAGCACCGAAGCCCACTATTGCGCACTGGCAAAAATCACCGGCTACAATCCTCTCTCCTGGAGGCTGAAGTTCACATCCGAGAACACCGGCCACACCCAGGTCATCAGAACAGACAAATACAGCAAGCTCAAGGACCTGATCACTGCGGTGAGCACCCGTTGCGATTTCCAGCGCAAGAATGCAGCCTATGAGATGCAACGCCGGATGCGTGTCAAGCTCTCCACCTTCTTCAACTACAGCAGAGGCACAGCCCTTGCGTGCGGAGCTGGTATCAGCGGCTTCTCCAGCGAGTGCCGCTCCCTTCCCCAGCAATCAGTGCAAATCACCCTCAAGCCGAACAACAAGGTGGAAGTGAACACATCCTTCTACAACAACGGATCGAGTGCCGAAATATGGCGTCAGATTATTTGTGAGGAGTTGGGAGTCACCAAAGCCGACATCTCTTTCATAGAGGACCAGAAGGAGATGCTGGACAGCGGCCCGTCGGTGCTGTCAGCCAACAGCGGCCGCATGCCCCAGCAAATCCTGCGCGCTTGCAACCAGATCAAGGAAAAACGCTTTGTACAGCCCCTGCCGATTTGTGAGAGTGTGCTCTCGCCAAAACAACCGGAGACCAAAGGCTCGCTTTTTTACAGCAACGTCTGGATAGCCCTGGTCCTGGAACTGGAAATCGATGCGGTTTTTCTCCAACCTTTTGTGCGCTCGGTTTGGGTTTCCGTTTCCCTTTCGCGCGTATTTGACGAGCAGGTGCTCAAGAGCAAAATCCGCCATACCATCGTCTCCACCCTCAGGGAGGCGGGTGCTCTGCTTTCCCATCGAAACACCTTTGAGATTGACATCTCCATCACCAGTGATGGTGAGCAGATCTCCTCCTCGGTTACCAGCGCCCTCAAAGGGGTGGTGACCGCAGCCTTCATCTCCGCCCTCGAGCAAGCCCTCGGCACCCCTGTGGCCAAGATTCCTGTGGACGGAGCAACCTTGCTTGCAGCCATGCGGGGGAAATCATGAAAATAGAATGCACCATCGACGGCAAGGCACTCTCCCTCTCGGTGAATTCAAACAAGCCGCTCTCACTCATCCTGATGGAGGATGTGGGGAACAGGACCATCATCAGTCACTGCCGGGGAAAAGCATGCGGGAACTGCATCGTCCTGATCAACGATGAAGCAGAGCTCAGCTGCATCATTCCCGCATTCCGATTGAGGGATGCCAATATAAGAACCTTTGAGAGCTATCAGAAAACACGCCAGTACCGTGACATCGAACGGGCCTACCTGGCCACCGGCAACACCCCGTGTCCCAACTGTTATGCTTCCAAGACCCTTATCATCGAATCCATTCTCCAAGAGCTCACCAACAACACCCGAATCAAGGCTCTGGGCAGGAACAACCTCCCCCTCCGGAATGAGGAACAACATGAGGAAAAGCTGGACAAGAAGGCCATCATCCAAGAACTCAGCCTCAATACCTGCCAGTGCATGGATATGTCGGAAATGATGCAGATCGTCGAGATAGCCCTTACCTACAGGAGGCGCAAGCGTGTACGAAGGAATTAGGTCTCCTGTCATCCATACCCCGAAGACCCTCAGTGAGTTCGCGACCATCGCCTATCGCTATCCTTCTGCAATCATTTGGGCCGGCGGCAGTTACCTGATGAGCCAAAAAGAGTACTATCCAAGCGAAATCAAGGATGGAATCATTGACCTTGGCTCGCTGGAGGAGATGAAAAAGGTCACCCGAAACGACCGATTCGTTGAAATCGGTGCAATGGTTACCGCCAGTCAGCTGCTCTATGCCGGAAAACTTGTCCTGCCCCCTGTCCTGCAGGAGACACTGCGCACGCTGGCCTCGCAAATCGTGAGACGACAGATCACCATCGGCGGAAGCCTGTGCGTACCTGACATCCGTCTCTCTCTCTCGACCACATTGGCGGTGCTGGATGCCATGGCCGAGGTGAAATATTACCAGGGCGGCAAGGTTTCCACCCATTGGATCCCCATCGCAAAACTCTATGACAAGGATGGGAAGCTCCTGCTTGGCTCTCAGAAAGCCCTGCTCACCCGCATCCGCATCGGCCTTGAATATGGCGATTACCAGCGATTCGTTTGTGTTGAGGACCCTATCCGCAACACCGACGAATGTGTTATAGTTGCCTTCCAGGCAAGCCGATCGCAGAACTCGCTATCCAAAGTCCAGTTCTGCATCACCTTTCCCAGCAAGGCCTTCCACATCAGCAAGGACCTTGAGTCGAAGTTGTCGGGAATGACCCTCCCGATTCATCCAGAACGGGTCAATACGCTCTCCTATGAGCTGGTATCCGAATTGACCAAAATGCACTCAGGAATCAGTGAACTGCAGCTTGAGCGTGGAAGAAGGATTTTCGAGTCCTTCCTGCACGATCTCAACGCCCAGACACTCTCATCCTGAGCACGTGGAGCACTCTACATGTCTGAGCTTGAGTCCGAAATTGCAACAAAGCAGAGCAGGTTCGTCCATCTGCACAACCATACCGACTTCTCCCTTCTCGACGGGGCCGCCCCCATCGGCCGCTACATGGAGAAGGCGAAGAGCCTGGGCATGACCAGCCTGGCCATCACCGACCATGGGAACATGTTCGGAGCCCTGCGTTTTTACTATGCCGCCAGGGATGCCGGCATCAAGGCCATCATCGGATGCGAGTTCTATTGCAATCCCGGCGGGCATACCGAGCGACCTGCTCCAGGCGGCCGGAAAACAAACCAATACCACCTTATTCTGCTTGCAATGAACGAGAAAGGGTATCACAACCTGATGGAGCTCAACTCACTCTCCTATACACAGGGTTTTTACTTCAAGCCGCGCATCGACGATGAACTGTTGGCAAAGTACAACGAAGGGATCATCTGCCTCTCTGCATGCCTGGGTGGAGAAATCCTGCAGCACCTGCTCAATGACCAATACGAGAAAGCAAAGCAGCGCGCCCTTTGGTTCGCCTCCGTCTTCGACGACGGGCGCTACTATCTGGAGATGCAGGACCATAACTTGCCCGAACAGAAACGCACCAATCCCCTGCTCAAGCGGCTCAGTGAGGAGACCGGCATACCCTTGGTCTGCACCAACGACATCCACTATATCGAGAAGGATGATGCCAATGCCCATGACCTGCTGCTCTGTGTGGGCACCAACTCCAAGAAAAACGATCCCGACCGCATGAGGTTCCCCAACCAGGAATTCTACATGAAGAGCGAGCAGCAGATGGCCTCGCTGTTCAGCTGGTGTCCCGAGGCGGTGGAGAATACAGGGAAAATCGCCGAACGCTGCAACCTTGAGATTCACTTCCCCGGACCTCTTCTGCCCGATTTCGAAGTACCCCAAGGCTTTGATGGACCGGCAAGCTACCTGCGCCATCTCTCCCATGAAGGATTGAAGAAGCGGTACAAGCACGTTACCGATGAGTTGAAAAAGCGGCTGGACTACGAGTTGGATGTCATCATCAAAATGAAGTTCGAAGGGTACTTTCTCATCGTCATGGACTACATCCAATGGGCCAAGCAGCACGACATTCCCGTCGGCCCGGGGCGTGGCTCCGGTGCAGGCTCCTTGGTCGCCTACTCGATCGATATCACCGACGTCGACCCGATCAAGTACAACCTCCTGTTCGAACGCTTCCTCAACCCCGAACGGGTAAGCATGCCGGACTTCGACATCGACTTTTGCTTCGAACGGAGGCAGGAAGTCATCAACTATGTAACCGAGCACTATGGGACCGAACGGGTGGCCCAGATCGCCACCTTCGGAACCCTGAAAGCCAAGGCTGTCGTCAAGGACGTCGCCCGGGTTCTGGATATCCCTTTTGATGAGTCGAACAATATCTGCAAACTCATCCCCGATGATTCCAAAATGACCCTTTCCAAGGCGTTTGAACAGAATAAGGAGCTGGTGGAGCTTGAGCAGAAAGGCGGCATCTACGCCGAACTCTTCGATGCGGCACGCCGTCTGGAGGGCTTGAACAGACACACATCCACCCATGCAGCCGGAGTGGTCATCGGCAAGGAAAGGTTGGTCAACTATGTACCGCTCTATCGTGATGCCAAAACCGGTGCCATCTCCACCCAGTACACCATGGACCTCATCGAAGAGTGCGGTCTGGTCAAAATGGACTTTTTGGGCCTGAAGACCCTGACGTTGATCAAGCACACCGAGGACCTGATTCATAAAAAGGACCCGACCTTCACCAGTGCGGCAATCGATGAGCAAGACCCCAAGACCTTTGAGATGCTCTGCCGGGGCGAAAGCGCCGCAGTCTTCCAGTTTGAAAGCCAGGGCATGCAGAACATCCTCAAGGAGGCAAAGCCCTCCAACATCGAGGACCTGGTCGCCCTCAATGCCCTCTATCGTCCCGGTCCCATGGCCTATATCCCCCAATTCATCAACTGCAAGCTGGGTCGTCAGCCCATCACCTACGCCGATCCTGAATTGGAAGACGAGCTGAAGACGACTTACGGAGTCATTGTCTATCAGGAACAGGTCATGAAGGTAGCCCAGATTATTGCCGGCTACTCGCTGGGCAGTGCCGACATTCTCAGACGCATCATGGGCAAAAAGAAAGTTGCAGCCCTCGAGAAAGAGAAGGTGAAGTTCATCGCCGGGGCGAAGGCGCTGGGGCGCAGTGAACAGCATGCCTCTGAAATCTTTGAGATGCTCGAGCCATTCGCAGGATACGGCTTCAACAAGAGCCATGCAGTTGCCTACTCGGTCGTTGCCTACCAGACAGCCTTCCTCAAGGCGAATTATCCCGCCGAGTTCTGGGCGGCCAACCTCACCAACGAGATGGGCAGCCCCGACAAGTTCAGCGAGTACCTGCAGATTGCAAAGGACCAAGGCATTGAGATTCTTCCCCCGTCGGTCAACTACTCGGACAAGCACTTCTCCGTTGTGGACGGCAAGATCGTCTACGGCCTTGCCGGCATCAAGAACGTTGGAGAGGGGGTGGTCGAAATGCTTGTCCAGGAGCGGGAGGCACACGGCCCCTACAAGGACATTTTGGACTTTTTGACCCGGCTTGACGCAAAAGCCATGAATACCAAGCTGTTGGAATCGCTGATCAAGGCAGGGGCTTTCGACACCATGGGAACCAACCGTCCCACATTGCTTGAAAACCTTGCCGATACCATCCTCTATGTGCAAAAGCGCAAGGAAGCAACTGCCTTCGGCCAGATTTCCCTCTTCGACGAGGAGACTGAGGCTTCAATGGAAACCTTCAGCATGAAAGCGGTCGAGGACTGGAAGCTGCCCGAGAAACTGGAAATGGAGAAAGACCTGTTGGGGTTCTACATCTCCGGACACCCCTTGGATGCCTATAGTCAGGCAATCAGAGAGCGGGTGACGGCCAACACCGCCCATCTGGAAACAATCGGTTTCAACCGGCCTACCAACATCATTGCGATGGTCAGCTCGATCAGGCCCTTCACCACCCAGAAGGGGGGCATCATGGCCTTTTTGCAGCTCACCGACCGCAATGCAACCTTCGATGCAACCTTGTTTCCCAAGATTTTTGAACAGTACCGAGACATTCTGCACGTCGACGGCATCTACGGGTTTGTCGGAAAGTTCGACAACTCCAGAGGCAACGATAAGATTTCCTATCTGATCGAACAGATCTTCGAGGACCCCAACCAGCTATCTCCGATTGCCGTCTCGCGTTGTCATATCGAGTTGGAGAAGTCGTTTTGCAGCACCGAGCAGATCTCACACCTGCGGGACACCTGTCTCTCCTATGGAGGAAGCTGCAGCGTCCTGCTCCACTTCAGGACAGAGGGGGAAAGCATGCCTCTGGTCGTCGAGTGCGGCCGTGAGTTCTCCGTCCGGTACTGCGACGAGATTGAACCGGCGTTGAGGGAAAATCCCTCGGTGCTGAATATTTGGTTCGACTAATGGAAAAAAGTTCTGTATCTTGAAGATTGGAGGAACAACATGAACCAAACCTACTATGACAGCGGAGTTCCCATCATAGCGGCATCATCCAATGTCTTCATGACCATTGCCTCGATTGCTGCTTCCCTGCTCTCCTTCTATTCGCTGCTGATCTGGCTCAGGATTGTTCTCACGTGGATCCGCATCCCGGGACAGATTCAGGAAAATCCGCTTGCCGCCCTTTTGGGCAGAATCGTCGACCCGTACCTCGCGTGGTTCAGGGGAGTCAGCGGCCTCAAGCGGAGCCGACTGGACCTGACACCGCTGCTTGCCCTTGCGGTTCTCTCGGTCGTCCAGTCCATGCTGCGTCTCTACGGATCCTACGGGCGCCTTACCGTAGGCATGGTCTTTGCCTTGGTACTACAGACGCTCTGGTCCTACCTGATCAGTCCGGTGTTCTGGTTTTTGATCATCCTCTTGGGCATACGCCTCGTTCTCTGCTACAAGCGCAGCCCGGGGATCATCGGGTACATCTCCATGCTCGATTCCATGATCGGCGGGGTGCTGAACTGGGTGCAGAGGCTCTTCTACCCCAAGAAAGCCATCAATGACCGTCAGCTGGTCATCACCAGCCTCGTTTTCTTCATCGCCGCCTATATCGGATCTTCCCTGTTGCTGCGTTTTATGGTGGACTTCTTCGCCAAACTCGGATTCTGATCCATGGCGTACGTCCGCGGCCTGAAAACCAGTATCACCGAACTCAGTGGAGTCGGGCCTGCCGCCAAGGCAGGCTATGCCGAGCTGGGGATTGCCACCTTCAGCGACCTGTTGCTGCTCTCCCCCCGCACCTGGGAAGACCGCAGCAAAGTACATCCACTGGGCTTGGTACAAGACTCACAGATGGCCAACAC
>NZ_DJGW01000017.1:12861-31174 GCF_002432845.1 Sphaerochaeta sp. UBA5836 | reverse complement strand
GGCAGGCTCAGCCTGTTGTGCTTCGGCCGCAACTTTCTGGAAAAGACCATCAAGGTCGGGCGAATCTACTACCTCTACGGCAGCGTCAAGGACAACCGTGGCGAGCTGCAATGTTCCCAGTTTGAACTCTATCCGGCTACCGAGGATGGGGATTTCCCCAAACAGTTCGGCCGTATTCTTCCCATCTATCCCCTACGCGGCTCGCTGAGCCAGCGCTTGATCAGGGCGAATATCAAGGCGGTTCTGGCAAGCGTCGATACCTTTGAAGATGAATTGACGGCTTCGATGCGCGACCGTTACCACCTCATGACCACCGATCAGGCCATCAGGGCCTATCACTTTCCTCCCTCGATCGAGGTGTTGCAGCAAGCCCGCAGGACCCTTGCCCTCACCGAACTCTTCTACCTGCAGTTGGTCGCACGCAGGCACAAGAGCCTTGTGCAACGCAGTGCCAAAACAGGACCAAGCATTCCTACCAAGCTCGAATTGAAGTTCATTGAAGGCCTCCCCTTCAGCCTGACAGCCGACCAGATAACCAGCCTGAAGGAAATACGGGAAGACCTGGACAGTGAAATACCCATGAACCGTTTGCTGCAAGGCGATGTAGGCAGCGGCAAAACCCTGGTGGCTTGGATCAGCGCCCTGCATGTCCTTTCCCAAGGAGCCCAGGTGGCCTTCATGGCCCCTACCGAGCTTTTGGCCCGACAGCACGCTGAATCAGCTGCTGCACTGCTGCAGGATCTGGGTATCAGGCTGGCTTTTCTGACCGGTTCGGTCAAGAACAAGGAACGCAGGCTTCTGCTTGAAGCCATCAAAGAGGGGGAAGTCGATATCGTCATCGGCACCCACGCCCTCTTTTCTGCGGAAGTCGCCTTTAAAAACCTCAGGTATGTCATCATCGATGAACAACACCGCTTTGGAGTGGAACAACGTCTCGCCCTTTTGGAAAAGGCGCAGGTCCCCGACCTGCTGCTCATGACGGCGACCCCCATACCCCGCACGCTCTCGCTGACTGTATTCGGGAACCTCAACGTCTCCACCCTCAAGACCATGCCCCCCGGCCGCAAACCGGTGATCACCCATCTGGTCAACGAGCAGAGCCGCAAGCGCATGTACCAGGCGGTGGGGGTTGAGTTCCAACGCGGCCATCAGGCCTACTTTGTCTACCCCCGCATCGATGACAGCGGAGAAAGCGACCTGCGCGATGTGACAAACATGTATGAGTTTTTGAAAAACGAGTATCCAGACGTACCATCCGCCTTGATCCACAGCAAGCTGGACGAGGATGAGAAAGTACGCATCCTCAAAGAGTATCAGGGGGGAAGACTTTCTTACCTTGTCTCGACCAGCGTCGTGGAAGTCGGCATCGACATTCCCAACGCCACCTGCATGGTCATCGAACACGCCGACCGTTTCGGGCTGTCGGCCTTGCACCAGCTGAGAGGGCGCGTCGGCCGCTCGGTGTTGCAGTCCTATTGCTTTTTGGTCTTCGGCAATGAGCTTACCGATGAGGCGAAGCAGCGTCTGAAGGTGATGAAAGAGTCCAATGACGGCTTTTTCATCGCCGAACAGGACCTTCTCATCCGCGGCCCGGGCGAACTTACCGGCACCAGGCAGTCGGGATACCTCAAGCTCATCTACGCTTCACTGACCGAAGATCTTCCCCTCATCGAAATCGCCCGCAACGAAGCCGACCTCATATTGGAGCGTGATCCGGGGCTGCTTCTTGTCGAGCATGAACCGATCAGGGCGGTCTTGGCCGAGGCTCCACCTTTTGAAGCAGAGCACAGCGAGGCATGAAACGGCAACTTGCATAAGTGTGCTCAGGTTACTATCATCGAAGTGAGGTGTAGAGCATGCGCATAACCGGAGGAATCTATCGGGGAAGGACAGTCGCCTGTCCCCCGGGAATCATAAGACCTGCAATGGATATGATGCGGGAATCGCTTTTTTCCATCCTGGGAAACCTGGAAGGAAAGAGTTGGCTGGACCTGTTCACCGGCAGTGGTTGTGTCGGCATCGAGGCGGCAAGCCGAGGGGCGGCTCCTGTCCATTTGGTTGAAAAGGACCGTCTCAAGAAAGCCACGATCATTGAGAACATCAGCATGGTAGAGAGTGAAATCACCCTGTTCATGGCCGACGTTCATCGCTTCATCCCTACTGCAAAACGCCAATATGACATCGTATATGCCGATCCACCCTTCCCCATGCAAGGCAAGGTCGGCCTCGCACAAGCGGTGGACAAGCAGAAGCTGCTCTCCGAAGGAGGGCTGTTCATCATCCATTACCCCTCCGAGGAGAAGGGCCAATGGCCCGAGCAGGTGGGAAACCTGGTCTGTTACGACCAGCGCAAGTACGGCAGGAGCACCCTCCGCTTCTACAAGAATACCCTGAATGCAGGAGAACAGCATGAAATCTGACCTTGTCTCGATCGATGAAAACAACATTGCACACAGCTCTTTCACCACCTACAGCTATGAGACGGACTGCTTCGCCGAAGCGCGATTGGCCTTCTATTTCCAGATCGTCCAGGAAGCCGCCGGCATGCATGCAGCCATGCGCGGTTGTTCGATCAACAATCTGCACAAGGAAGGAAAGACATGGGTCATCACCCGCAGCAGCATGGAAATCATGCGATACACCTGTTGGCCCGAGGTGATCGAGGTCCAGACCTGGGCCCAGGAGCCGATCAGGCTGCACCTGCCCCGTGTCGTCAAAGGCTTCGACAAGGCGGGCAATGCCCTCTTTACAGCCAAAACCCACTGGGCCATCCTCGACCTGGACAGCGGCAGGCCGTTGCGACCCATGGACATGTCACTGAGGATCGGGCTTCCACCGGCCGACCATACTCTGGACATGACCCTTCCCAAAAAGCAGGATGACGAGAACCAGGTGCTGCTGTGCAGCTTCAAGCCGACCATCGCCTACCTCGATACCGACCGAAACCTCCATGTTAACAACATATCGTACCTCAACTGGGCTCTTGAAAGCCTGCCTTCGGCTTTCCGCAACCGCTGCAAGGTCGCATCGGTCGATGTCTCATACCTGAGGCAGACCTATCTCGAGGACGATTTGTGCGTGTACACCTATGGCCTGGAGCAAGACGCCCTGTTCGGCGATGAACCGACACTCCGGCATACGATTCTGCGCAAGGAAAAGGATGGAACGACCACCTTGGTGTGGTCTGGAACCACGGGCTGGAAACGAAGGGAAGACCTTAGATAAAGACCTTGCGCAGGGTGGGATCCTTGCCCAACAAAAGACCTATGGACTCGCGAACGGGAAACAAGCCGTTCTTGGAGTTCGCACTGTAGTAACAGTACCAACAGCCTTCCTCGCTCTTGTAGTGGACATCACAGCTGACAATATAGCGGCTCGCCCAACCCGATTGGGGGGGGACGAGCACCGGGGCACGGAACGAAGGCTTGAAAGCAAGCCCGTCGGTGCTTTCCAACTGCAACAGCATGCTGGTTGTCTTGGCCCGTTTCTTGTCCCAGTACATCGCACACTCGAAGCCTACATATCCATCGTCGGTCTTCACCACCTTGATGCTTCCCACAGCCATGTTCCGGTAGGGGTCGTCGGCATAGGGGGAGAGCAGGGGCTCTCCCTCATTGGCCAAGGCATAGGGGCCTTCCAAGCTGCTTGAAAGGGCCATGGCGAAATGTCTGCTGGTCTTCTGCTTGGTATCGGGGAGAAGCAGGTGGGAGGCACCGAAATAGAGCCGGTAGCCCTGTTCGGTCTTGATGATTTGGGGACGGGATATCCGGCTTTTCTTCAATCCATCCTTTGCAAAGGGAACGGTGCGGCTGTCCAAAAGAATTTTCGGCTCGCTGAACAGGATCAAGTCGGTCGAGGAGCGCATCTCAAAGCGGCTGTAGGTGATTTTCTCCTGTTCCCTTCGTCTGAACCTTCCTTTTCGGATGGGTGGCAATGAAGCATTGTGCTTCTCATAAATCAGGTAGTAGATGCCATCCTCGTAGTATATCGAGGGGGAATGACCCCTGAGCTCAATCATCTTCCTGGGTTCCCAGCTGATCCCATTCTCACTGATGAAATGCTCGAGGCCCACCCAGGTGTGACCAAAAAGATGCCACTTCCCATCCGGACTCTCCTCGGGAAACAGGAAGAAGGGATCGCAGAGCCGGCTCATGTACCACTGGCTGCGGATAACCGGTTCATCGCTGAAAGGATACCACGAGATTTTTGAAAAGGTGGAGAGACAGAGGGCCATCGGACCTACTCCTGCTTGCGCTTGTTGGGTCTGCGACCCCAAAGCGGACTGAGGTTCTGCTCAAGATTGAACTTCTTGTTCATCCACTTGATGATCTTTGAGTAGACAAAGAAGCTTCCTCCGATGCTCACCACAAACGTCAAGCCCAGCCACATCGGGATCAGGGAGCTGTTGGGATCGACAAAGCGGGTGATCAGGACGAAGCAAACGATGAAGAGAACCATCATCAACAGGATGTTCAGCACCGTGGCAGCCAGCATAAACCAGAGGGTATTCGATTTCTTAGACATGCTTTCCTTCCTTGGATTCCAAGATGATGCTTGCCGCAAGCAGGATACCGCTGACAACCAAGGATGCATCAGCAATATTCCATGTCGGCCAACGTTCAAAACCCAGAAATCCATAGACTTTGACGCTGATGAAATCCACCACCCTGAAATTCCGGAAAATCCGGTCGATCAGGTTTCCGATGCCTCCGCCCAAAAAAAGGGCCAACACCCATCGGTGGAATGAACTGAGTACAAAACGCTTGGAAAAATAGACGAACAAAACGGCGATGACCAACAATACCGGAACAATGATGAAAAACAACAGCTTGACGGCCAAGGGCAGGCTGTCGCCCATGCTGAAAGCAATGGCGGTATTGCGCACGTGGACAATAGCCAAAAAGTCACCCAGGAATTGAAACCCAACGGTGTTCTCTGCAACGTGCCTCACTATCCAAGCCTTGGAAAGCTGGTCGGAAAGGATAATACAAGCTGTGAGCAACAAGGGCTGATAGCGTCGTTTGTTTTGTCCCATAGTGCTGACTATACTATAACCCGGTGGGGTTGGCAACAAAGACAACGGTAAGGCCGAAGGTATCGCGGACATGCTGCATGAGCGCCAAAAGACCGAAGGTCTCGGTCGTATAGTGCCCTCCTGCGATAACCGTAATCCCGCCTTCTGCTGCATCATGATAGTGCTGATGCTCGAATTCACCGGTCACAAAGCAGTCAAGGCCGTCAGAGAGGGCGGCAAGCACATCCGAACCCGCCCCTCCGCTGACAATGCCCACCCGGTGTATCAGCTCATTGCCGAAAGGCAGGATCAGGGGATTCTCGAATCCCAAACGAGAGGCGATCCAGTCCGCACTGCGGCCCTCGCCAAGGGTCCCCTTGAACCCGAGCAGCCTTCCCTTATAGGGGGCAAAGCCTTGGATGTCCTGAAGACCGAGCTTGTGCGCCATGACGATATTGTTTCCCACCTCACTGTGGGCATCCAGCGGAAGGTGGGCCGCATACAAATCAAGATTCCCCTCGATGAGAGTCTTCAACCTGGTATAGTGCGGCCCGCATACTGCAATTGGATTCCCCCAGAACAGACCGTGGTGCACCACCAAGAGGTCGGCATGCTCTTCCATCGCCTTCTCGAACGTGGCTTGGCAGGCGTCGACGGCAAAGGCAACGGTATGCACCTCGCGCTCCGACGGTCCCACCACCAAGGAATTAAGCGACCGATCGATTCCCTCAAAGGAGGCAACTTCCAAATACGCATCAAGATAGGAGACAAGTTCACTACGTTTCATAGCCTCAGTATAGAGAGTTGACACCTTTTGTTCCACCACCTATAGTTCGAGCATGACCGATACACAGGTGAGAGTAAAACCGCTCACATACGAAGAAGCTTCCTTTGACTTCGACCTTGCAACCATTCGAACATGCAGAGCTCTTGGCAGCAGCGAACCGATTGTAGGCCAGCCGCGCGCCCTGAGAACCCTTGAACTGGGCCTTTCCCTCTCCAAAAGCGGCTACAATATTTTTGTCAGCGGCGACAGCGGCAGCGGCAGGCACAATGCAGTGCGACATGCAGTGCGGAATCTCAGGCATGACACCTCGTCATTGCGCGACCTGGTCTATGTCTACAACTTCCTGCAGCCCAACAGCCCCAGGGTTCTTACCTTCAATTGCGGGGACGGCCAACTTTTTTGTGACGCCGCAGAAGCCTTCAACCAGGAAATCCTTGCCCTTGCCCTGCACAAGCGTGACTTTTATGCAACGGCACTCCAGCTGCTCTCAGAGTTCGAATCCCAGTTCCCCCAAGCCTCGTTGCGCGACCATTTCGCCCATATACGTACGGACCTCAAGCGAATGGAAAGGCATATCCAGAACCTTGACGAAAAGGCCTGCAAGGTTGATCCGATCGCAACCAAATACCGGGCCAACCTCTTGGTCAACCATGCAAAAGCAACCGAAAGGCCCTTCATCATTGAAACTCATCCATCCTTTTCGAACCTGTTCGGTTCGGTGGACAGCAATCAGAACATGCCCCACCTTGCGTTGCATGCGGGGACCCTGATGGAGGCGATTGGGGGCTTTTTGGTCATCGATGCCGAGGAGCTGCTCAGCGAGCAGGGCCTGTGGGATGCTCTGAAACGCTACCTCGATGCCAACGCCCTGACCGTTGAGAGCAACGTCATCACCAAGGGAGAGCTCCGAAGCCCTTTCATCAGGCCGCAGATGCCCCCGCTGCCGGTCAAAGTAATCCTCATCGGCAGTGAAGAGACCTATGACACCCTTACCGAAGGGGATGAGCGCTTTCTCACCCTTTTCAAACTTTGTGCGCAGTTCGACTACTCCATGAACCTCGATGAGAAGGCAATCGCCCAGACAATCGCAAACCTGGACAATTACGCAAAGACCAATGGGTTGCTCGACCTCAGCGATGAAGCCTTCCTCCAGCTGCTCAGATACAGCTGCTGGTATGTAGAGTCGCGTGAACACCTGAGCACCCAGTTCTCCACCCTCTACGACCTGCTTGAGGAGGCGAACTGGTGGGCTCACTACCATCAGAAAAAGCAGATTGATGACCAGGTGGTCCTCACCGCCCATGCAGAGCGGGAGTATGCCAACGGCATCAGCGAAAGCAAGATCAACGAAGAGATCATCAGCGGCGATATGATCATCAGCCTCACCGGCACCAAGATCGGCGTGGTCAACGGCTTGGCCGTCATGGACAGGGGAAGCGCCTCCTTCGGGACTCCGACGGTGATCAGCTGCACTGTAGCCCCGGGCAACGAGGGCATTGTGAACATCGAGCATGAGGCAGGCCTGAGCGGGGAAATCCACGACAAGGGCCTGTTGATTCTCGAGGGGTACCTGCGCAAGCACTATGCCCGAACCTTCCCGCTCTCCATCTATGCAGGGATTGCCTTCGAGCAGTCCTATGCCGAAGTGGATGGGGACAGCGCCTCATCCAGCGAGCTGTATGCCTTGCTTTCAGCCAT
The DNA here is from genome assembly GCF_002432845.1 of Sphaerochaeta sp. UBA5836. NCBI lineage: Bacteria > Pseudomonadati > Spirochaetota > Spirochaetia > Spirochaetales > Sphaerochaetaceae > Sphaerochaeta > Sphaerochaeta sp. UBA5836. The sequence goes on along the minus strand of NZ_DJGW01000017.1, from coordinate 23,675 downwards.
CGGCGAGCTTCCCGTGCGTCAGGACATAGCGGTAACCGGTTCAGTGAACCAGATGGGCATGATCCAGCCGGTGGGCGGCATCAACGAGAAAATTGAAGGCTTCTTCCATACCTGCCAGGCGACCGGCCTCACCGGCAGGCAGGGAGTGATCATTCCTTTCCAGAATGTACGCAACCTGATTCTCGGCTATGAGGTGCTTGAAGCGATCAAGGCCAAACAATTCTTCATCTACCCTATCAAAACCATCGACGAGGGCATGCAGCTCTTGACTGAACGGCCGGCAGGCATCCGCAACGCAAAGGGCAACTACAGTGCCGGCAACTTCAACTACGATATCGAGGACAGGCTGAAAAAGATGTATCAGGCGGTCCTAGCCAACAGAGGCTAGGCTCTGCAGCCGCTTCAAGAAAGGCAGGATGTAGGCAAGCGACAGGACAAAGGTAAGCACATCAGCGATGGGCTGGGCAAGCTGCAAACCGACAATTCCGACCAAACCGGGAAGCAGGGCAATGACCGGAATGAAGAAGAAACCCTGCCTGGCCAAGGCCAAAACCGAGCTTGAACTGCTGTGTCCGGTGCTTTGGAACACCATCCCGCTCAAGGTGTTGAAGGCTGACAGGGGCATCAGGATGCATTGGTACCGTATGGCAACCGTCCCGATGGCGATGACAGCCGGGTCGGAGAGAAACAACAACATGATGTAGTGCGCTGTGGCAAAACAAATCACACCGATGAAGGTGAAGGCCAACACCCCGGTTCGGACACAGAACTTGAAGGCCTCGACCAGGCGGTCGTATCGCTTGGCCCCCCAGCTGAATCCGGCAACCGGCTGCAACCCCTGTCCGAATCCGATCAAGGCCGAGTTGAGGAACTGCATCACGCGCGTGGTGATGGACATCGCGGCAATCGCCACGTCGCCGAAGGGGGCGGAAAAAACGTTCAAGCAGATTGCAGAGACGGTGTGCAGCATGGTCCGAAAGAGCGAAGGGGCACCGACGGTGAAGATATTCCGGTAAATCCACCACTTCAGTCTCACATGGCGCACAGACAGATGCAGGTTGCTTCTTCTCTTGACGAAATGAGAAAAGAGGATGAAAAAACTGACGCCTTGACTAAGAACCGTTGCAAGGGCGGCCCCCCTGATGCCCATATCCAGGGCGAAGATGAAAATCGGATCGAGAATCACATTGAGAACGGCCCCGCTGCTCATCCCGAGCATGCCAAGGTGGGCCTTGCCTTCCGATCGGAGGTTGTTGTTCATCGTATAGCAGACCGTCATCCAAGGGGCGCCGATGAGAATCACCGAGGCATAGCGCTCAGCCTCTGGTGCAATGGTCGGTGTGGCACCAAGAAACCGTACCAGCGAACCGGTTCCCGCCAACCCCAGCAGGGTGAAGATCATGGCGATGCCCATCGATGTGAAAAAAGCGGTACTGAAGACCTCGTCGGCTTCAGTGCGTTTCTTAGAGCCGAGCAAGCGCGAAACCGTATTGGCCGAGCCTTGGCCGAATGTGATGCCGATCGACTGGATGATGCTCATGATTGAATAGACAATCCCCACCGCAGCACTGCTCTCGGTGCCCAATCGGCTGACAAAAATCGTATCGGTCATTGAATAGAAGGAGGTGATGAGCATGCTGATGATCGTCGGGGCGGCCAACTGCAGGATGAGCGACCGTACCGGTTGCTCGGTCAGGCGCTGATAGTTCTGCTCTGCATTGAGAGAGGGGGTGCGCATCAGTTTCATACGGTGAACCAGCCATGCATCATGATCCCGGCGGCTACTGCAACATTGAGGGAACCTTTGGTCCCGGCTTGCACGATGGAAAGCCTGCCCAGCGATGCTTCTGAGGCGCCAAGCAAAGCCGGGCTCACCCCCAGCTCCTCACTGCCGATCACGGCAACCCCCTTGGAGGGGAATGCAAATGCATCAAGCTCGGTCCCCCCGGTTTCCAGGGCAAACAGCGGAAGGTCGAGTGCTTGCAACCGCTCAAGCATGGCCTCCTCGCCGATCACCTCATGCTCTACGGTTTGGGTGCACCCACGGCTTGTCTTGAGTGCCCGGCTATGGTCGACGGCGGCGCACCCCTCAATGAGATAGATTTTCTGGATGCCGAACGAGTCTGCAGAACGGAAGATGGAACCGATGTTGTAGGGTGAGCGGATCCGGTCAAGGACGAGGATATGATCGAGGATCGTACGCCGGCTCGCATCGAGGTTTCCCAGTTCATCGATAAAATCCCAATCGGCACTATCAGTTCCCAATGCCTGCAAGAGCAGGTAGTGGATATCATCGCACGTTACCGCCAGATCCAGGCCTTGCACCACCCCAAGTTTCCTGCCAAGAGTGAGCAGGCGGGAGCGTTCATCTTCAGCAAGCACGGCTTGGAACTGTGCAGAGTCAAACAGACCGGCCAAGGCTGAAAGATATACCCGATCGTGCTGATTGCGCAGTGCGAGCTTCGCCTGCTGGTGAAACAGCAGGGCGCACTTGCGTACGCATGTGCGATCTCCGAGTGTCCTAAGCTTCGCTATCGTTATCATCGTCTTCGCTCACCTGCCTGGGAGCCACCAATACGGCGAACTCCCCCTTGATTGCATCCCTGCCTGCAAGCGTGGAGGCAACCTCGCCTGCACTACCTTGGAGAAACTCCTCAAACTTCTTGGTCATCTCCCGACCAGCCACCACCATCCGCTTCGCATCGAGGGCGGCTATCTCCTCCAAAGTTTTTACGATGCGGAAGGGGGATTCATAGAGGACGAATGCCTCATCGCGTTCCAACAATTGCACAAGGCGCTTGGTCCTTCTGCCTTTCCTGGGGCTGAGAAATCCCTCGAAGGTGAAGCTCTTGCCGACATAACCGGCAACGCTTACCAAAGTTGCAACGGCGCTGGGGCCGGGGATGGGGACGATGGGAAAACCCGCCTCCCTGACGGCGGTGACGACCCTGGCTCCCGGGTCGCTGATCCCGGGGGTTCCGGCATCGCTGACGAAAGCTACATCCAATCCACTGCCCAAGAGCTCAACAATGCCTTTGGCCGAGTTGATTTCGTTATGGGCGTGACAAGCGATCAGGCGCTTGGAAATTTCAAAATGATTCAGCAGCTGCTGGGTGTGGCGGGTGTCCTCGCAGGCGATCACATCCACGCTTTTCAGCGTCTGTACAGCCCGGTAGGTGATATCCTCAAGGTTCCCGATCGGTGTCGCCACCATATAGAAAGTACTCATGAGCTTCAGTCTACATGCTCTGTTGCGTCCTTACAAGCACAATGGATTGGCATCGTTTCCCATGCTGTTTGGTATTTTTTACCACAGCAAGGCAAAAACCGACCAATTCTGCGCTGTCCGAAACAAAAAACCTAGGAAAAGTACGTGTTTGGAAAAGTTGGCACGCCATCTGCATATGTATCTACGTAACAACGAAACCACAACAGCCACCCGGTGGCGAAAGGAGACAATGATGCAGATGTTTAAAAGAATCGCCGATATCTTCAACTCACACGTCAACAGTGCTTTGGACAAGCTTGAAGATCCGGCAAAGATGATCAGCCTGATGATCACCGAACTGGAGGATACCCAGACCAAGGCCCGTTCTTCCATGGCAGCCCGCAAAGCGGAGCAAGCAAGCCTGGAGAGAGAAAAGGCCGAGTTTGAGAAATCCGTCCTTCGTTGGGAAGACCGTGCAAAGCTGGCCATCACCAATGGTCGTGAGGACCTGGCCCGCGAAGCCCTCCTGGAGAAAAAGCATGCCGCAGAGCAGGTACAGCGCATTGAAGAGCAGCTTGCCAATCTGACTTCCATCCTTGCAAGCCAGAGTGCCCAGCTCACCCAGATCGCCGACAAGCTCAAGGAAGTCAAGGACAAACAGCAGATCCTCGTCCAGAGAGCAAGAAGCGCCAAGGAGAAGAAGCAGGTTGCCCAAACGCTGAATAGCAGCGACAGTGCAGACCTTGCCCGCAAGTTCAGCGAGCTTGAAAGCAAGATCGAGCGGATGGAAGCCGATGCCGAGATGGCCGGTTATCATGGGAAGCCCTCAGCCAGTGACGAGTTTGCCAGAATGGAATCCGATAGCACCATCGAGGCCGAGCTTGAGAGTTTGAAACAGTCTATGACCAAGAAGAAGGAGCAGAAATAATGTATTACGACAGAGAAGAGGATCGTACCCTGTATCGTGAAAGACGGGGCATGATATTGGGAGTGTTCCAAGGATTGGCCACCTGGTCGGGGCTTCCAGTACTCCTGCTCAGAATCATCGGCCTTATCCTGCTCTTCTCGGTTGGATTCGTTCCGATGGCCATCGCCTACATCCTGACAGCACTCATGCTGCCTTCACGATAACCGAATCAGACGTTTTTTCATGACTGTCATTGAGTTTCTTCCTTGAGCAGGACATCATTTGGTGTCCTGCTCTTCTTCTTGCAGACGGTCCTGATATTTGCGGTACAGCCCCCGCAACTGATCATAGGTCAGATTGAGCAGCTTGGCCGCCTCTTTCTGGTTGCCTGAAGCCATCTTCAGTGCTTGACGCAGATACTTGAGGTCCAATTCCAGGCGGGCCGTCTCAAACTGACGCAAATCAAGTTCTGCTTCCTGCAAGGGAGGATCGGTGATTTCCTGACTCTTTTGCTTGAAAGGATTGTCGAAGGGGTTGAACTCCAGGTATTCGATCAAGGAAGCATCACTGCGATAAACGGCCCGCTCAACGACATTCTTCAACTCACGAACATTTCCAGGCCAAGGATAGCCAAGCATCTGGGAGATGACGGAGTCAGTGAAGGAAGGCATCTCCTTGCGCCCGCACTCAAGAGCCATCTTGGAGGCGAAATACGTGGCCAGGAGAATGATATCCTCGCCCCGTTCTCGAAGCGGGGGAAGAAACAGAACCTCGAAGGAGAGCCGGTCCAGCAAATCCTCCTTGAACTTCCCTTCCTTGCACAAGGACGGCAGATCGGAATTGGTCGCCCCGATGATCCGCACGTTTGTTTCATGGGTCACCGAAGAGCCCACCCGCTCATAGGTGCCGTACTCGACCACCCGAAGGATTTTTTCCTGGACTTCCAAGGGGATCAAGCCGATCTCGTCCAAAAAGAGCGTCCCTCCTTCGGCTTCCTCGAATCTTCCCTTGCGGGTTTTCTGTGCTCCGGTGAAGGCACCTTGCTCATAGCCGAAGAGTTCGGTTTCGATAAGGGATGGAGGAAGGGCTGCGCAGTTGACCGTCACCAAGTTCTGCTGCCAACGCTGAGAGAGGAAGTGAAGACGCCTGGCGGCAATCTCCTTGCCGCTGCCCCGCTCCCCTACAAGCAGCACCGAGCGATTGACGGTTGCAGCCCGGCTGAGTTTGCTTTGGAAGTCCAAAAAGACTTCACTCTCACCCAAGGGTTGTTGGTTGTATCCGGCTTGCACGGCTTCCATATACTCCACCTCACTTGGTAAATTTAGCCATCCTTGGCAGGTTTCACCAGCGTCAGGGTAGCACAGCTTGGACAGTGCGAAAAGAGGAGGGGCCGCAATCCTCGATAAAATGGCGATTTAGATACTTTTTATCAATCTTTTAATAGTTGGCACGATTCGTGCATCTAGATTTTCACGAACACAGGTGGTACTACTACCTAAGGAGAGAAGTATGGGAGTGTTTTCAAGATTCTTGGATATTGTCAACGCAAATATCAACTCACTGCTCGACAAGGCGGAAGATCCGGAAAAAATGATCAAGTTGATGATGCAGGAGATGGAAGATACCCTGATCGAGCTGAAGAGTTCCTGCGCTGCAAAAATGGCCAGCAGAGCCAAAACCGAACGCACCTACAAGGAGGCGCTCAGTGCCGTCGACCGCTGGCAGAGCAGAGCGGAGCTTGCCATCAGCAAAGGGCGGGAAGATCTGGCCAGGGAAGCGCTGTTGGAGCGAAAGCAGGCCAAGGCATCCCTTGATCAGCTGCAGGCTGAACTTGCCGCGTATGATGACTTGATCAGGACCGCAAAGAGCGAAATCAATCAAATCGAGGACAAGCTCACCACAGTCAAGCAGAAGTATCAGATGATGGTTGAACGGGCAAAGCGTGCACGTGAGGAGCAGGCGGCACAAGAGGCTCTCAAGCGCGCCGGCGACAGCAGCACCTTCGGTCGATTCAGTGATATGGAAGAGAAGATCGACCGGATGCAGGCAAACAATGAGATGGGTCGGTCCGCCAATTCTTCTCTCGACGATAAGTTCAGAGACCTGGAAGAGATGGACGACATCGATGCCGAAATCGCTGAACTGCGCAAGCGTGCCGGCTTGTAAAGTAGAGGAAGAACATGGAACCTGTTTTGATTCTGTCTGTCATCTTCACGTTCATCATCATCATTTCCACCATCGACCATCGGTACAATCTCAGAAGGAAGAAGATTGATGCAGCCCTCAGGATGCGGGAGATGGAAATGGGGCTTCCTCCTGGGACCTACAGTTCGACCAAGGTCAAGAGCGGGAAGAAGCGGAATACGGTGGATTCTTCCTTTACTGAATGGAAGCAGACATCGAACCGGGCTGAGCTGAAGAAGGGCATCGATGATTTGCAGCAGAGGCTGGCAAATCTGGAAACTATACTGAACAACCGGAAGGCAAAGCCTGAAGGTATGCAAGATAAGGAATGGAAGGAATGATTGCCATGGCTACCAAAAAATTGTACAGATCCCCTCGGGGAAAGATTTTCGGGGTTTGCACCGGCCTTGCTGAATGGAGGGACCTGCCCGCCGATCCGGTTCGCTTGATTGTTTTCCTGGTGGTCATTGCCACCGGAGTCTTCCCTGGAGCCTTGATCTACTTGGCTGCAGCACTCTTGATTCCGATGAATCCTGAGTCCTCATACTCCAGCAGCACAATCTACAGTGAAGACGAACCCAAGCAGAGCGAAGCGGAACTAAAGGCTGAGTATGAGAGACTGAAGCGCAAGGTTGAGAAAATGGAAAGCGAGATGTTCAACAAGGAACGAGATTGGGACGAACGATTCCATCAGGGAAACTGATATGCTCAAAGATACCAAGGCCAACAAGGTGTTCCTGATCATCCTGGTCGTCCTGTTGGCCCTCGGCTTCACCGCAAGCAGAGGGTGGAACGTCCGAAACAGGGACAGCCGCATCAATGAGTCCATTGATTTCGCGACCACCGATTCTCTGAAGGTTTCCACGATTTCAAACGATATTGTCATTGAGGTGGACAACGCCGCAAAAGGCGCTTCTGTCTCAATCGGAAGAAATGAGTCGGACAGCCTGTCGGTCTCGAAAACCGGCAGGAGCCTGAACGTGGACGTCAAACCCAAGAAAGCATGGTTTTCCCGTTTCTTCTCCTATTCCCCTTCGGCGCTGGTCATCACCCTGCCTGCCTCCCGCCTGGACACCCTGGAGCTGTCCAGCACCTCGGCTGATATCAGGCTTCTTCACCCCATCCAGGGCAAGAGCCTGCAAGCAAGGAACACCAGCGGAGAACTTGACTTCTTGACGCTCACCGCCGAACAGGACATCAAGCTGAGCAGCATCAGCGGCACCATCAAGGGAAGTGAAGTTGTCAGCGGGCAATCAGTTGAGCTTGCAAGCACCAGCGGCGGCATCGAAGTCCAGCATGTCGAGGCACAAGATGCACAGCTGAAGTCCATCAGCGGCAGTGTCGAGGCAGAGGTGAAGATCCTGGACGGCGGGTCGTTGAACGCAGGGTCTACCAGTGGATCTGTACAAATCGATTTGTATCAGAGTTCCGACTTGAAAATCCAAGCTTCCACCACCAGCGGCCAGATACTCTTCAATGACAAGGATATGGGCAAGAGTGCTGCACTGGAGACCGGAAATGCCAGGAACAAGGTTGTCCTTTCCACCGTAAGCGGAGGGATCGAACTCTGGTACTGAACAACAATCATGCCGATCGGCTGTCTCGAAAGAGACAGCTTTTTTATTTGACTAGCAGCTTTCCCATCGGTAGCATACCTATATACCAGAGGAGGCACCGTGCAGCGTAGTGAAAAGCTTTTGTATCTTCTGACAATCCTTCTGATAACTGCACTCTTCATAACCGGAATGGCGCTGGAAGGTCCCTTGGAGGTTGTGAAGCAGGTAGTGTCCCTGCAGAAAGAGAGTGCGCGCCTGATCAACGACTTCACCCTCTATGGAATCGGGACGGCCATGTTCAATGCAGCAAGTGTTGGATCACTGGGCTTGGTACTGGTCTACTTTGCCACAGTCAGTCTTTCAGGCCCCACACTCTCTGCAATCCTGACCATGATGGGCTTCGCCTTCTTCGGCAACACGCTGCTCAACTGCATTCCCCTCATCCTGGGTGTATGGTTTGCCAGCAAGCTTGCCCGAAAAACCTTTGGATCCTACAGCCTCATCGCCTTGTTCGGCACCGCCCTCGGGCCCTTGGTTACCTATGTCATGTTCGCCCTCGACCTTCCCCACCATCTCTCCATCCCTCTTGGATTGCTCAGCGGCATGCTCGCAGGGTTCATTCTCCCTGCAGTTGCCGGTTCGATGCTGCAGCTCCATCAGGGCTACAACCTGTACAACATCGGCTTCAGCTGCGGATTCATCGGCCTGTTTGCAGCAAACCTGCTGCTTGCATTGAATAGGATGCAAGCCATCACGGTGACATGGAATACAGCCTTTTCCCTTCCTTTGGTCCTGATTGTTCCCCTTTTCAGTCTTCTCTTGATGGCAACCGCCCTCATCGTTGACAAGCCCAAGCGAAGCTTCGAAGGTTTTCTTGCAATCCAAAAACTGACCGGACGTCTTCCCTACGACTTCTTCGATACCGGCTATTTCGGGGGGACGCTGCTGAATATCGGCCTGCTTGGATTGCTCTACTGGGCCTACGTGCTCGCAGTAGGCGGACCGATCAACGGACCGGTGATCGGAGGACTCTTTACCATCATGGCCTTCGGCGGCTTCGGCAAGACCTTGAGGAACACCGTCCCGGTAGTGACGGGTGTCATTCTCTCAACCCTGGTATTCGCAAAATCCCCCACCGCCCCAAGCCCCTTGCTTGCCGCCCTCTTCTCCACCACACTCGCACCCATTGCCGGACAGTTCGGAGTCATCGCCGGCCTGCTTGCAGGCTTCATCCATCTTGTCATGGTGGAAGTGACCGCCTCCTGGCATGCCGGACTCGATCTCTACAACAACGGATTTGCCGGAGGACTTACCGCCAGCTTGTTCATCGCAATCCTGCAGTGGTACAAAACCAATCGCCCGAAGGAGGATTTCACCACATGAAACGAAAAGAGTTTCTCGGACGACTGATAGGGGAAGTGACGAACTTCCTGCTCGAAGGCAATCCGCTCAGACTTGTTGTCTCCCTGCACCAGGAAGACGATGGTGCGCATATCAGCTTCTTTGACGACCAGATGAGATCGGAAGAAGAGATCAAGCGGATTTACAACTCCCTCAATCCCCAGAAGAGCAGACCCGAGCTGGCTGAATACTACGGACTTATGGCCGGCCACGACATGGCCTGGGACGCAAGGCTGAAACTCATCGGTTGGCAGATCAAGCACGCCAGCGTCGAAAACTCAGACAGCGGACTGAGAATCGACTTGTGGCTGGGCAGTGATGCTTTCAATTCGGAGCACTTCACCTTGGATAAAAAAGAAAAGAGGAAGTAGTGCAACAAATTATAGAATATTTGTTGCATATAAACCAATATATTTCCGATTTGTTGTATATTCATGCAGAATCTGTTGCATAAATCCAAGATTTTAGCTATCATCCCTACAATGTAAGCGGATGGAGCAACAATGAATACATGCTTTCTACTTCTCGAAGACGGAACCTTATACCAAGGAAGAGGATTTGGAGCGCCGGCTCCGTTGCTTGACGAATCCTTGGTAGCGGCAGAAGTCGTTTTCAACACCAGCATGACCGGATACCAGGAGATTCTCACCGATCCCTCCTACCATGGACAGATGGTGGTCATGACCTATCCACACATAGGAAACTATGGGTGTGAACCGGATTTCGATGAAGGACTCTCCAGTCCAAGCCCCATCTGTTGTACTGCACTTATCGTTCACCAAGCATATGAAGGCCCTCTTCCTTTGAAGAGGGTCTCTTTAGATGCCTACCTTGCTGGACAGAAAACAGTCGGGGTAACCGACATCGATACCCGTTCCCTCACCATACACCTGAGAAAGCAGGGTTCACAGAACGCTGCAGTATTCAGAACTACGGACGGAAAGCTTACCGACCAGCAATATCGTCAGGTTCTAGCAAGGCTTGGAGTCTATCCTCATGTCGGGGAGCTTGACCTCATTGAAGGCTTTGCAACAAGGCAGATGATCAAAGACCCGGTACTGCCCGACCTCCCCAAGAATCCCATACTCAGGTTTGCCGTAGTGGACTTCGGCATCAAACGTTCGATAATCGCAGAGCTCTACAAGCGCAATGTAGCGGTTACACTCTTCCCTCCTTCCGTTCAGGCCGAAGAGATCCTTGGAAGCGGTTGCGACGCACTGCTGCTCTCCAACGGTCCCGGAGATCCTGCATTGCTTGGCGATGCAGTAACGATGGCCAAAGAGGTTATGGACTCTCTGCCGGTCTTCGGCATCTGCCTGGGTCACCAGCTGATCACCTGGGCGCTGGGAGGGAGAACGATGAAAATGAAGTACGGCCACCATGGAGGGAACCACCCCGTCATCGACATCCGCACCAAAGCCTGCTTTGTCACCAGCCAGAACCACGGCTATGCAAGCGTGGAAGAGTCTCTTCCCCCTGATGTGGAAGTCTGGCTGCGCAACGCGAACGACAACTCCGTTGAAGGGCTCCATCACACAACCAAGCCCGTCTGCTGTGT
>NZ_DJGW01000017.1:0-12816 GCF_002432845.1 Sphaerochaeta sp. UBA5836 | reverse complement strand
TGCACAGGAGGCAGGAGCATGAGTGCCAGAACCGACATCAAGCGGATTCTCATCATCGGCAGCGGACCGATTGTCATCGGCCAAGCGTGCGAATTCGATTACAGCGGGACACAAGCCGTCAAGGCATTGAAGGAAGAGGGGTATGAGGTCATCCTGCTCAATCCCAATCCGGCCACCGTCATGACCACTCCCTCCTTGGCCGACAAGGTCTATATGGACCCTTTGAAGGTGGAGTACGTAGAACAAATTTTCCAACGCGAGCAACCCGATGCAATCCTGACCACCATGGGAGGCCAAAGCAGCTTGAATCTGGCTCTGGAGTTGGACAAGGCAGGCCTGCTCGAGCAGTACAACGTCGAGGTGATCGGCTCCTCCATTGCATCCATCAAGCTTGCCGAAGACCGCGGTGCCTTCAAGCAGGTGGTGCAGGACTTGGGCCTTGAGAGTGCAAAAAGCCATGTCGTGCACTCATTGTCTGAAGCAGAGTCGCTGCTTGCAGGCTTCCCGTATCCTCGAATCATCCGCCCCTCCTACACGCTGGGCGGCATGGGAGGATCAATTGCCGAAAACGAAGAGGAGTTCCCCGAACTTCTGCTCCATGCCCTCGAGACCAGCCCGACCGGTGAGGCCCTCATAGAAGAGTCCCTCATCGGTTGGAAGGAGTTCGAAATGGAGGTCATGCGGGACAAGAGCGACAATGCAATCATCGTCTGCTCGATCGAAAACATCGACCCCATGGGAGTCCATACCGGGGACAGCATCACCATCGCACCCATCCAGACGCTCGACGACAAGCTTTACCAGAAGATGCGCACTGCTTCCATAGCCATCCTTCGCGCCGTCGGAGTCGACTGCGGAGGCAGCAATGTCCAGTTCGCCGTCCATCCTCAAACAGACAGGATGGTGGTTATCGAAATGAACCCAAGGGTATCGCGCTCCTCCGCACTGGCCAGCAAGGCAACCGGCTTTCCCATCGCCCGCTGCTCGGCCAAACTGGCGGTAGGCTATACGCTGGACGAGGTGGTCAATGAAATCACCGGCCAGTCGGTTTCCTGCTTCGAGCCGGTGCTGGACTACTGCGCCGTCAAGGTTCCCCGTTTCGAACTGGAAAAATTCCCCCTCCCCTTCTCGGCGCTGGGTACCCAGATGCGCAGTGTGGGTGAGGCCTTGGCCTTGGGAAGAACCGCCTTGGAGGCTTTGAACAAGGCCATCCGGGCCTCGGAACGCAAACTGGAAGGATTGTGTGACTTGGTTGCGGTCGGCCGCTACAGCGAGGAGGAGGTGGAAAGATTCTTGACAAGCGCCCATCCACTCAGACTCTTATCCGCCTATACCACGCTGGCCAGGAAGGGGCTCTCTTCACTGCCGGCGATTGAAGAGACAACCAAGTTCGACCGGTGGTTTTTGCACCTGCTGGTGCAGCAGTATGAGCTGGAACAGGAAATCCGCTCCAAGCTCGATTATCAGACCTTGCTGAAGGCCAAGAAAGCCGGCATCAGCGACTGCCACCTGGCTTTCCTCACCTCACAGAAGCCCCAAGACATAGAACGACTGCGCTTTTCCTACGACATGCACCCGGTCAATCACCATGTCGACACCTGTGCAGGGGAGTTTGACGCCCTCACACCCTATCTCTATACCACATATGACGAAGTGACTGAGGCACAACCGCTGGGAAAGGAGGCTGTCATCATTCTTGCCAGCGGTCCCAACAGGATCGGCCAGGGCCTGGAGTTCGACACCTGCTGCACCCTCGCCTCCCTTGCCTATCGCAAGCTGGGCAGGAAAACCATCATGGTCAACAGCAACCCCGAAACTGTCTCGACCGACTTCAACATCTCCGACCGTCTCTATATGGAGAGCTTGGCAGCCGAAGAGGTCAAGGAGATTCTCCGCCTCGAAGGTGCGGCCAAGGTGGTCGTCCAATTGGGAGGACAGACTCCCCTGAATCTTGCCCGGGACCTGCTTCAAGGGGGGGCGTCCATTGTGGGCACAAGCCTCAAGGGGCTGCTCGATGCAGGAGACCGGGGCAAGTTCTCCGCCCTGGTTGCAGAACTTGGACTCAGGCAACCGAAGAACCGCAGTGCGAAACGGACCGAGGACATCCTTCCCTTGGCCAAGGAAGTCGGGTTTCCCGTCCTCATCCGGCCCTCCTTCGTCCTGGGGGGACGAGGCATGTACATCGTCTACGATGAAGAGGCCTTGCAAAAGCTCACACACCTTGAGGCCAGCGAAGAGGCTCCTGTTCTGGTTGACCAGTTTCTGGAGGATGCCTTCGAGTACGACCTCGATGCTGTCTGCGATGGGAAGAGTCTCTATATCGGAGGGATTTTACAGCACATCGAAGCTGCAGGAATCCACAGTGGTGACTCGGCTGCCGTTTTCCCTCCCTACAAATCCAGCCCGCAGATTTTGAAGCAGATGCAGCAGTGGGCGCATAAGCTCGCCCTTGCCTTGGATACCCGGGGACTGATGAACATCCAGTTTGCAGCCAAGGACGGACTGCTCTACCTCATCGAGGTGAATCCGCGCGCCAGCAGGACCATCCCCTTCATCGCCAAGACTTCAGGCGTCGACCTCATCGAGGCGGCGGTACGGATATGGGAGGGGGAGGACTTGGTCGCCCAAGGCCTGGTCAAGCAACAGGGGCTCGTGGCAATGGGAACCTGCAAGACCGGATGGGCGGTCAAGGAGGCTGTCTTCAGCTTCGACCGCTTCAGTAATGTCGACCCCGCACTCGGGCCGGAGATGCGGTCCACCGGCGAGTCGATCGGGTTGGGAAAAACCTTCGGGGAAGCCTTTGCAAAGAGCCAGATCAGTGCCGGGAACAAGCTGCCGGTTGCAGGAAAGGTCTTTGTCAGTGTCAACAAGAAGGATCGCACCACCATCCTGCCGGTAGTACAGAAGCTGGTGGCCCTGGGCTTTGGAATTGCAGCAACCAAGGGCACTGCCGCCTTCCTCTTCGAGCAGGGCATCCTGTGCGAGGTGATGCAGAAAGTCCATGAAGGCAGGCCGAATGTCACCGATTATCTGAAAAGCCGGCAGATCGCCTTAGTGATCAATACGCCGATGGGCTACCAGGCGCATGCCAGCGACGATGAGATACGCAGCATCGCCATGCGCCTGAAAATCCCTTATACCACAACCACCAGTGCTGCAACAGCCGCTGTACAGGCAATCGAATACCTGCAGAAAAAACAGGTTGTCGTTCGTTCTCTCTCCTCCTAGGAGCAATTGCCTTTTGGGTTCTCTTACGATAGTATGACAATACTTTACAAAGGAGACCCAAGAGGGACTGCGTATGTCTGAAGAAGTATTTTCCCAACGAACAACTACCTGCGGAGCACTGAACAAGGCCGACAACGGAAAAACCGTTGTTCTCAACGGCTGGGTGCATCGTGACCGAAATCATGGAGCACTGCATTTCATCAATCTCAGGGACCGGTACGGTATCACCCAGGTGGTGGTTGATGACGATGCATCACCCGCTCTCCAGGCCGTTGCAAGCGAGCTTCGTCTGGAATACTGCATCGCGGTGACCGGCAGCGTACGCCTGCGTCCCGAATCCATGGTTAATCCCGAGATGAGCACCGGGGAGATCGAGGTAAAGGCTCAGAGCATTGAGATTCTCAGCCGATGCGCCCCGCTTCCCTTCCAGATAGATGACGGCAAGGAGACTCGCGAGGACCTCAGGCTCAAGTATCGCTACCTCGATTTGCGCAGCCAAGGCATGCAGCAGCGTCTCAAACTGCGGCATGACTTCATCCTTGCTTGCAGAAAGTATCTTGCATCCCGCGATTTCTATGAGATCGAGACCCCGACGTTGATCAAGAGCACCCCCGAGGGCGCACGCGACTTCCTGGTTCCCAGCAGGATTTATCCAGGCAAATTTTATGCACTTCCGCAGAGTCCCCAGCTCTTCAAGCAGATTCTCATGGTCGGCGGCATGGACAAGTATTTCCAGATCGCCCGTTGTTACCGTGATGAGGATGCCCGCGGCGACCGCCAGCTTGAGTTCACTCAGCTGGACCTTGAGATGAGCTTCGTCAAGCGTGACGATGTGCTGTCCTTGATCGAGGACCTGTTCAACAGCGTCTTCAGGGAAGTCATGAACTATGAGCTGCCCGCCCGCTTCAGACGGCTCTCCTATAACGATGCATTGAATACCTACGGCTGTGACAAGCCCGACCTTCGCTTCGACCTGCCCCTTCGTGATGTGAACGACCTGGCCCAAAAGAGCAGCTTCGCCACCTTCAAGGACATTGTCGCAAACGGCGGGTATGTCAAGGCAATTTGCGCACCCAAAACCGAGGGTGTCGATTTCTCCCGCAAGTACATTACCGAACTTGAGGAAGCGGCCAAGATCTATGGAGCCCAAGGCCTTGCCTGGATCAAGGTGGGCGAGAACAAGAGCCTTTCAGGCGGTGTGAGCAAGTTCTTTGGCGGTCTGGAAGCAGAGTTGCTGGATAGGCTTGAAGCCGACGAAGGGGATATGATTCTCTTTGTCGCCCACCAGAACTGGAAAAAGTGCTGCGCCAGCCTCAGTGCCGTCCGCACCAAGCTGGGCAAGGACCTGAAGCTCATCAGAAAGGGCTTCGAGTTCTGCTGGATCATCGACTTCCCCCTCTTTGAGTACAATGAGCAGGCCGGCCACTGGGAGGCTGCACACCATATGTTCAGCATGCCCCAGGCTGAGTATCTCGATACCCTTGAGTCCGATCCGGGTAGTGTAAAGGGTGACTTGTACGACTTGGTCCTCAACGGGTATGAGGTAGCCTCCGGCTCGATTCGTATCCACGATGTCGAGCTTCAGAAACGCATCTTCCGCATCTGTAATTTTGACGACAAGACTGCCGAGGAGCGTTTCGGCTTTTTGCTCAATGCCTTCCGTTACGGGCCTCCCCCGCACGGCGGCATTGCTCCGGGAGTCGACCGCATGGTGATGATCATGAGCGAGCAGACTTCCATACACGAGGTCATCGCGTTCCCGAAGAATACGGCTGCAATCAGTCCGATGGACGATTCTCCATCCGAAGTCGACCAGCAGCAGCTTGACGACCTGCACCTGATCATCAACCATCCCAAACCGAAAGCTTGAGTTGGCGAGCCCCGGAGTAATCCGGGGTTCTTTCTTGACAAAGAGAGCAAACGGCCCTAGTGTGTAGAAGACATCTGCGGGACTACAAATCCTGCGGATGTTTTATTTCTTTACAAAGAGATGGTGTATGAAACAGAACCTGGCCCTGAGAGTATCAAGAATCAATATTTTCAATAACATCGTGCTTGCTGTCAGCAAGATCGGCATTGGTGTGGTCGCGCACTCTGCAGCCCTGCTCAACGACGGGGTCAACAACGCCGGGGATGTCATCAGCTCGGTCATCGCCTCGGTGGGTATCGCAGCGGCCGGCAAGGATTCCGATGCAGAACACCAGTACGGCCATGAACGGCTTGAGAGCGTTGCCGCCATCCTGCTGTCGGGCATCATCATGGTGGTGGGAATGGGATTGTTGGTCGACGGAGTCTCATCCATCATCAAGGAATCCTATCTCAACAGGCCGATTCCGGGCGTGCTTGCCGTCATTGCGGCAATAATCTCCATTGTAGTGAAGGAGATCATGTTCCTCTATACCCGATGGGCGGCAAAGAAAACCAGGTCATCAGCCCTGCTCGCCTCCTCCTGGGACTCCCAGAGCGATGTCCTTGCCACTACCGGTGGCTTGATCGGTATCGTGTTCGCCCGCATGGGATACCCGATCGCCGATTCCATTGCAGCAATCATCATCGCCCTCTTCATTTTCCGTGTCGGGGTGCAGGTATTCCGCGATGGGACCGACCAGATGGTCGACCATGCATGCGAGGAGGAGACGGTCCAGCAGATTCGTTCGGTCATCCTCGACCAGGAAGGAGTCCGCGGCTTGGACCTTTTGCGCACCAGGACCTTCGGATCTCGTTGCTATGTCGATGTGGAAATCTCCGCCGATGGACTGCAGAGCCTGGTGGATGCACATTCGATTGCCGAACGCGTCCATCACGCCATCGAAAAGAACTTTCCCCAGGTAAAGCACTGCATGGTGCATGTGAATCCCAGCAAGAAGAAGCAATAGTTTACGATATATCGGAAATTATCGCTTAAGACTTTCATTTTATACAATGTATCGTAATATTTACAAATTTTTATCTTTACTTTACGATATAGTATGATTATACTGCTACCAAAGGCAGAAAAATGGTACTACAGAGAAATCAATATCTTGATCAAGTAAAAGCATTCATGCATCAGGATATTATAAAAGTAATTACCGGTATTCGGCGTTGCGGCAAATCGATGTTGCTATCCCTCATCAGGGATGAACTCCTCCAACAAGGAGTGCCACAGTCCCATCTGCTTATGGTGAACTTTGAATCTTTTCAGTTGGAATTTGAGAAAACCCTGAAAGCCGTGTATGCAGCCGTCCAGGCATTGGTGAAACAAGCTGCAGGGAGCAAGGTGTATCTTTTGTTTGATGAGATTCAGGAACTTGAACATTGGGAGCGCGTAATCAATGCCTGCCAGATTGATTTTAATTGCGATATCTACCTTACAGGTTCAAATGCCTATCTCTTGTCCAGTGAACTTTCCACCTATCTCAGCGGCAGGTATATTGAAATTCCGGTTTATCCCTTCTCCTTTCGGGAAGTATGGGAGTATTGGGTTCACAAAGGGACTACAAGTACCAAAGAGCAAGCCTTTGAACAGTATTTGATTCTAGGCGGCATGCCTTTTATTCATCAAAACGTCCTTTCCCAAGAGAATGCGAGAGTGTACCTTGAGGATGTCTTTGAGTCGGTTCTGGTTAAAGATATTGTAGCTCGCAACAAAGTGCGTGATATCGAAACACTCAGGAGAATTCTTGTCTATTGCGTGGCGAATAGCGGCAGGACCTTCTCTGCCTCGAGTATCGTCAAGTACCTGAAGAATGAGCATCTGTCCGTCTCTTTGGATACGCTGTATCGGTATATCGAATACTTCAAGGCTTCGTGCCTTGTCCTTCCCGTCAACCGATTCGACATAAAAGGGAAAGAAGTCCTACGATTTCAACAAAAACTCTACCTCTGCGACCACGGGTTCAGACATGTCGTTTTCTCCAGCAATATGCGCGATATTGAACTCGTTCTTGAAAATCTAGTCCTCCTTCATTTGCTTCAATATGGATATAAGGTATTTGTAGGTCAATTGGATGGTAGAGAAATTGATTTCGTTGCTCAAAAAGGAGAACGATTGCTGTATGTCCAAGTCTGCTACCTGCTTGCCGGTGAAGAAACAAGAGAACGTGAATTCGGAAACCTTGAGAAAATACGAGACAACTTCCCAAAATACGTAGTCTCCATGGATCCGATCAGGCAAAGTCGCAATGGTATCGAGCACTACCATATCATCGACTTTCTCTTATCAAAAGCCCTTTAGAAACTTCCCTCACGTTTTTCTGGCGTGCCATGCTTTCAGACATACAGCCGCGTGCCAAAAGGAATACAATCTTATCATGATGGAAACCATGCTACACACCCAGAGCCATTTCTTTGTCTCTTGTTGCTCGGCTTCTGCCATGCCGCCACCACCTATAAAAGCCCCTGTTCGGACCACACTATCGCTATACCCCTACCATCTCTTCATCCTCTGTACCACCATCATGTTGGGCTGGCTTTTCGATGAAATGGAAGCCGGGCAGTACACGGTCTCTTGTTGACTCGCCACACCATCCATTATGCCGTTCAGGCTTGCTCGCCCCCGCTGCCCCGGTCACAGGCTGGTTCTTTTACATCGATGCACAGAATGTCTATTCCCGCCGAACTTGGTTCATCGGGTATGCGGTTGTTCAGTTTCTGCTGCTGGGAGCCTCACTCATTCCGCTTATTGGAGCGGCCAGGAAAAGTACGGCAAGAACCTATTGGACGCTGGTGTTCTTCCCGGTCATTGCATTTGCAGGAGGCCTCTTGCAGTCGCTTGCCTATGGTCTGGTGTTGATCTGGCCGGTGACCACCGTCTTTTTGGTAGCTGCCGCACTGAACATCCAGAAAGACCAAATAGGCATCGACCACCTCACCGGGATTTCAAACCGATTGTTGTTTGATGAGATGCTCGAAGCATTACCTCCCTATGCAACCAACGTTCGGTTGCATCCTGATGGATCTGGACGGTTTCAAGCAAATCAACGACACTATGAGACCAAGCGCTTCAAGAGGTGTCCAGGATTCTCAGTTGAGTCGCCGGACCGAAGGACATCGTGGCCCGCTATGGAGCTGATGAGTTTGTCGTTCTGCTGCATGAGACAACAGAGTCTGAGCTGAAGGACTTGGCTTCGAAGATTGAATTGGAGGTCGCAATGGGCAATCAGGCTTCCAAGAGACAGTATCTGCTTTCCGTGAGCATGGGATATGCTCTCTACGACCCCACGCAATGTACCGATGCCATGGCTTTCATGGCACACATCGATGCATCCATGTATGCGCAGAAGCGCTGCAAGCTGGGTAATAGGGGCTGAACAGCATGGAAAATTCCCTTTGTATAAGCTATGATGGAAGAAGCAAAGACAAGGAGTAATCCATGGGTGATAAAAAACATATACGCGCTGACTTCGTTCCTGGTCACTACCAGTTCACAACCGACAAGGGAGCAAGCTTCACCATAGGGCCTGAGAGCGCTCCCTATGATTATCTGCTGGGAGCATTGTCGGGGTGCCTGTTCTCAACCTTTGAGGAGATTGCAGTCAAAATGCGAGTCGGCTGGGAGCATGTCAGTTTTGAAGTACACGGACAGAAGCGTGATACCGTACCCACCACGCTTGAACAGCTCTCCATCACTGTGGAGGCGACCGGAGTCGACAACCAGCAAAAGTTCACCAAAGCCTTTGAGACTGCAACGCGCTACTGCTCCATCTACCAGACCATCAGCGGCGTCAGCGAGATGCACTGGTCCGTGGATTTCAGGTAACCGCAATGGCAGGAAACGGGCGCTACACCACACTCCTCTTGTTCGAAGCATTTGAGAAAGCCCTCATGCAGTTCATGCGTGAGGACGAACAGGTGCTCTCTTGGCCGCGGGCCAAGGCAAGTGTTGCACACTCTCTAGCTTCTCAACTGCAACGAAGCCTGAGAAGCGTCCTCGGCCTGAGCGAGGACAACGCAAGCCCCGGATTCTTCTCCCTGCCCGGGGATGTAAAGGTCGATATTCTGATCAAGGGATGCGACATTCTGGTCCACGACCGCAAGGGCAAACACCTGCTTGGCATTGTTCTCGGATACGACTACCTTTCAAGACCGCAACAGGAGCACCTGCACCAGCTCAAGGAGCAAGGCTTCAAGCTTGTGCTGGGTGTCTCATTTCTGATGCAGAAGGAGTACGTACTTCTATACAGCCCGAAGCAGGAGAGCCTGGAGTACTATCACTTCAACAAGCAGGATGGTACGACACATCATCTCATGCAGCGCGATGTCGAGAGCGAGACCGATGACGGCCAACTTTCATTGGGTATCAAGGAGCGGAAGACACGGAAAAAGCCGGCTCCTACACAGGATCAATGACACGGTGACGCCCGGTGATTTTATCGACACCCCGTTTGTGGGCATCCTCACACCCGTTCCAAGGCTTATCCATATTTTCTGACTTATACTTTTGAGTCATCCAATAGACATCCTTGGCTATCCTGTCGAGGTTGAGCACCTGCGTCTGAGTCAGGTCATGTACAAACTTCGCCAGCAAGGAACCCGACAAAACAGTAGGGGCCATCTCCAGAAGCAGTTGGAAGTGATGCATGCAAAAGCCTTTACCTTCTTGAAGTGCCTCACGGAACGAGTGATCCTCACCCCAGAGATAACACGTGGTGAACAGATACCGCTCGAGGCGCTGCTGCATGGAACTGCAGACCAGACACCCCTTCTCGCGTTTTTCCATATCTTCCTTAAAGGCTTTGATGGCTTTTTTTGCCTGCCTCGGGTTCTTGCTCCCCAGCAGGCTGTTGATCGACTTCTCCAGCTTGGTACGTGTCATACCCAGATACGTATCGGTCATCAGAGCGATGCCCTGGGGCTTGTTGGCAGATGCCAACAGCTGCCAATGCTTGGAACAGAATCCGCTCTCGTTGACCTTGACCCGGGTCTCCGGGTTCATGACCGAGTTTCCCAGGTAGAAGTAAAGCGCATCCTTTTGGGCCTCGGCCATCAGATCGCAGATATAGCACTCGCTCTTGCTTGCAACACCATCCCATACGGGAATGGTCTCCAATTCCAGCTTCATAGCGCAACCAAGTCTTCAGCTTTCTTTGCGATTGCAGAAGCGGTGAATCCAAAGGTTTGAGCGAGGTAGGCGAGTTTCCCGACTTCACCAAAGCGTTCCCCGACATTGACAAACTCCATGCGGGTGGGTTGCACTCGCCCCAAATGGGCGGCTATGGCTTCCCCGACGCCTCCTGCATACCGTCCATTCTCGCAAACAAGGATGCGGCCGGTTTTTGCCGCCACCTGCTCGATCAAGGGATAGTCGAGGGGACGAATGGTATGCAGGTCGACCAAGGTCGCTTTCACTCCCTTCTCCCGCAGCTGCTTCACCGCTTCCTGGGCGGCATTGACCATAACCTCACCGGTGGCGAAGATGCCTACATCAGAGCCTTCGGCAAGCACAATGCCTTTGCCCAGTTCGATGGGAGTTCCTACCGGATAGCGGTGGGTCGCACCCTTCCTGGGAACACGGGTATAGGAGGCCTTGTTCAGCTCATATGCCTGACGAATCAACTCATAGAGGCTTTGTGCATCGCTTGGTTCAATGATGGTGATACCGGGAACCTGCCGCATCAGGGCGATATCCTCGAACGGCATGTGCGTCCCGCCGTTGAGTTGGGCGGTGATGCCCGGGTCGCTGCCGATGAGATGCACCACCTGGCCGGTATATCCGACAGAGAGGAAGACTTGGTCGTAGGCACGCCGGGTTGCAAAACAACCAAAGCTATGGGCGAAAGGCACGAGACCCATTGAGGCCAGACCTGCTGCGACACCGACCATGTTCGCTTCGGCGATTCCACAGTTGTAAAAGCGGTCGGGATAGCGGGAGCAGAAGGAGAGCGAGCCAAGGCAGCTTGCGAGGTCGGCATCGAGCATCACCACTTCCTGATGTTCGGAAGCCAGGTCGTTGATTGCAGCCATTGCAGCATCACGCATATTTTCACAGGTACTCAAATCTCTCATAGCGTTGCCCCCTCGCGAGCATACAAATCGGCGATGGCCTTCTGGGCCGCCTTTTGGTCGAAAGCCATGCTGTGGTTGGCCGTCACCCCTTCTCCAGGAATGAATCCATACGACTTGATGGTGTCCAGGATGATCATGCTGGGACGATCTGTTACCGCTTGGGCGCGTCTGACGGCACGGTCGATCTGAGCAAAATCATGACCATTGATGCGCTGCACATGCCAGTTGAAACCGAGCCAGCGGGTCTCGATATACTCCATATCGGAGATGTCGGAGACATAGCCGTCCAGTTGCTGCTTGTTGTAGTCGGTGAAGGCGATCAAGTTGCCCAGCTTCCATTGGCTTGCAGTGTGGGCTGCTTCCCAGATTTGGCCTTCCTGGCTCTCTCCATCGCCGATGATTGCATAGGTGCGGGCGTCCTGGCCCTTGATTTTCTGTCCCAAGGCGATGCCGACCGCTGCACTGAACCCCTGTCCCAATGACCCGGCTGTGAAATCCACCCCGACGGTCTTGTTCATGTCGCAGTGGCTGGGAAGGTTGGTCCCTCCACTATTCAGCGTTTTCAGCAGATCCACATCGAAGTAGCCTTTGCTGGCCAAGGTGGCATAGACTGCCGGACCTGCGTGGCCTTTTGAGCAGACAAAGCGGTCACGGTCTTCCTTTTTTGGATGCTTTGGATCGATCCTCATTGCTTCATAATAGAGATAGGTAAGCACTTCCACGATGGACATGCTTCCTCCGATGTGTCCCGAGCCAATGTTCCCGATTTCCTCAATCGTAAGCCTGCGAATTTCCAGAGCCTGCTGTTTGAGGGCTTTCATGTCTAGCATATGCATCCCCTACTTTTGGTATTTCATCTGCATCAGTTGTTTCAAACGACTCTCTCCCAAGGCCGAGACATCATAGCCCGAAGCTGCCATCTGTGCTGTGATCACGGTCATTTGAGCAGCCCGTTCGAGCAACTCCATCTTGTCGAAAGCCTCAAGCATTGAGCGTCCGAGGGTGACGGCCCCATGGTTTTCGAGCAGCAGCACGTCGTGGTCGAAAGCCTTTACCGCTGCAATCTCTGCAAGATTGACCGTACCCATCAGGCGGTAGTCGACCAGGACCGGATCCTCCAGAATGTAGTAGGATTCGGCGATCAGGTGGGTGTTTATTGCACACTTTCCATCCTTCTGGATGGCAGTGAATGCCGACACATAGGTAGGATGGGCATGAACGATCGCCGTACAGTCTGGGCGGGAGATGAGAATGAGGCGATGCATCTCGGTCTCTATGCTCAGGCGCAGGTGGGGCGTCATGTTCTTGCCGTCAATGGTGACTACTGCGATGTCCTCGAAGGTGAGCAGGCCTTTGTCCAAAGCCGACGGAGTAATGCAGAACAAGTCGGCATTGATTCTCAGGCTGATGTTTCCACCGCTGGCCGTGGTAAGCTGGCGGTCGTACAGGCGCGTCATAAAAGAAGCGACTTGCCGCCGCTGTTGTTCGTATTGTTTGATATCCATACGGCGAGTATAGCATGAGCGCAGTATCGTAGGAAAGGAAAACCCTCCTCACCCAACACTTGAGATGCGCAAGGGGTTTTGCTACAATGGCCTCTGT
>NZ_DJGW01000113.1:50975-73483 GCF_002432845.1 Sphaerochaeta sp. UBA5836 | reverse complement strand
GTATAGTTTAGGCTTTGATGTATTACACCTGAGTACTTACCGATAAGAGGAGATTTCCCCACGCAAATCTGTATCTATTTAAAGAAACATACTCTGATAAACCTGCAAATGGAGCTCCCAGATGCAGGTTTTGCCTGTTTTGCATTGCACAAAAAATTAGAGGTGAAAAAAGCAGTAGTGCACATTCAGTATATTTTGAGGTAGCTCTCTGTGGAAAGGGTTGTGTGATGGTATAGGCGTTTTGTTTCACGTGAAACAATGCATGCAAGCCCTGCAGGGGAGGTATATCAAGGGGGATGCTTTAGGGCATAAAAAAACGTTCCACGGAAAGTTTCACGTGAAACGTTGTGATTCGAAGTATCTGCTTTTTAGAAGTCGGGGGTGTTGACCACCGTGAGCTTCGGATCGACGAAATTGCGAAGGTAGCGCTCAACACCGCTCTTGAGCGTCATCTGGGACATCGGGCAACCAGCACATGCACCCTTCAGGCGCACAGTAACATCGGTACCGACCAGGCTGACAAACTCAATATCTCCTCCGTCATTCTGCAACGAGGGTCTGATGTCCTCGATTGCTCTTTTGACTTTATCTTCTTCCATATACTTTTCCTCCATAGGGTACCTTGAAGATACAATAGAGCCTGAGAAGGGTCAAGGACTCAGCCTCAAGAGGTGACAATGGTTGGATATTTCCGTATAGTACCCAGTATGAGTGCGCAAACAATACTGTTTTTGAATCAAAAGGGAGGGGTCGGCAAAACCACCTCGGCTGTGAATTTGGGATCGGCTTTGGCCCAACACGGCAAAAAAGTTTTGTTGATCGACCTCGATTCACAAGGGAACCTGACCAGTGCCACGTCCATAGACAGCCGGAAAATGGGAATCTATGAAGTAATAGCGGGTCAGTGCAGTGTTCAGCAAGCCATCCAACAAACGCCTATCCAGAATCTGTATGCCATTGCAAGCAATATCAATATGGCAGGATTGAACATAGAGTTGGTGGAAGAACAGCAGCGGGAGTTCTTTCTCAAGAACGCCTTGGCCGGGCTTGATGAGATGTGGGAGTACATCATTGCCGATTGTCCGCCTTCGCTGGGATTGGTTACCGTCAATGCAATGGTTTGGGCAAAGCAGGTGATTATCCCGATGCAATGCGAATACTTCGCCATGGAAGGATTGAATCTGCTCATGAGAACAATCGGCAATATGAAAAAATCCTTGAACCCCGACCTGCAGATCCTGGGAATACTCTTTACGATGTACAGCAAGCGCACGAAGCTTGCCAATGAAGTGGTTGAGGATATTTCCTCCTTCTTTCCCAACTTGGTGTTCACCACCAAGATTCCGAGAAGCATCCGCATCGCCGAGGCCCCTTCGCATGGGCTTCCCATCAATGTGTATGATAGTGCAAGCAGTGGAACCAAAGCATACAAAGACCTGGCAGAGGAGGTAATCGAGCGTGTCGCAAGAAACAATTAAGAAACATGGACTTGGAAAAGGAATCGGTTCATTGATGCAGGATTACTCCTTTGATTCGGTTCTCGATACTGCGTTAGGTCTCTCTTCATCCAAATCCGGCCAGGAAGGGTCTCAGAAGGTTTTTGAAGTATCGCTAGAGAACATCCGTCCCAACCCTAATCAGCCTAGAAAGGATTTCAATCAGGAATCCCTCGAAGAGCTGGCCCAGTCGATCAGGCGTGAAGGCGTTTTGCAACCTATCTTGGTTGAGGAAATTGCTCCCGGCCAATACAGCATCGTAGCAGGAGAGCGTCGGTATCGTGCTTCAAAGCTTGCGGGATTGACCAAAATCCCCGTATTGGTCAAGGACTTCACCCAAATGCAGCGTTTGGAAGTTTCTCTCATAGAGAATATCCAACGGGAGAATTTGAATCCGATTGAAGAAGCCAAGGCGTATGCGTATCTCATTCAGGAAGCGGGGATAACCCAAGAGGAACTGGCCCAGAGGATGGGGAAGAACCGCTCGACCATCAGCAACAGCATCAGGCTGCTGCAGCTCAGTTCCACCATGCAGCAGGATCTCTTGCATGGAAGGTTCTCTGCAGGGCAGGCCAGGGCCATCCTTTCCGTCGTCAATCCTGCAGACCGGGAAATTTTGTACCGAACCGTACTGGAAAAAGACCTTTCCGTTCGTGCAACGGAACAATTGGCTGCCCAGTTCAATATGGGAAAGAGGGCTGCTTACCAATCCAAGAAGCGACGTGCAAAGAAAAGCTTGGCAAAATCGCCTGATATCATTGCGGTTGAAGACAAGTTCTTGCATGTGGTGGGATCACAGGTAGAGATAAAAGGTTCACTGGAGAAGGGTAAATTGGAAATTCCTTACACAAACAGTGAAGAATTGGAACGATTGTATCAGCTTTTGGCCCCCGGCCAAGAGCTGTTTGAAGTATAGAAACCAAGGAGATGGAATGGAAACCAAGAATCTAGCAGATGGAGTGTATGCTGTACTGCATACCAATAAAGGCGATATCACCCTGTTGCTTGAACATACGAAGACGCCTATGACGGTGGCCAACTTTGTGGGGCTTGCAGAGGGAACGCTCAATGTACATGGAAACAATAAACCTTTTTACAGCAATATCAAGTTTCACCGGGTGATTGAGAACTTCATGATACAAGGTGGATGCCCCAAGGGAACCGGCACCGGTGGACCCGGCTACACCTTCCCTGATGAAATTGAGGAATCCCTCAAGCATACAGGACCCGGCATCCTGTCGATGGCAAATGCCGGTCCCGGTACAAACGGAAGTCAATTTTTCATCACTCACGTTGCAACCCCTTGGCTTGACGGCAAGCACTCTGTGTTTGGTCATGTTGTAGAAGGCCTCGATGTTGTGAACTCCATTGTACAGGGTGACAGCATCAAGACCGTGGAAATCGTACGCAAGGGTGCCGATGCCGAGGCTTTTGTAGTCAGCAGGGAGAATTTCACCCAGTACGTGCTTGCAGCCGAGGAGAAGAACAACAAGCGTGAGGCATTGGAGAAAGCCAGGTTGGAGGAAGAGCTTAAAAACCGCTGGCCTGATGCAATCAAGACTCCTTCGGGCCTTCGCTATGTAGTGACGAAAGCCGGTGAAGGGAAGAAGAAGCCTGTACATGGACAGAAAGTGACAGTCCATTACACAGGATCCTTGCTTGATGGGCGTGTGTTTGACAGCTCGGTGAGAAGAGGAACTCCTGCCCAGTTTGCCATCGGCGAAGTCATCGAAGGCTGGAACGAGGCCTTGAAGACGATGAGTGCAGGTGAAAAGCGCACGTTGGTCATCCCCCCCGATCTTGGGTATGGGACCATGGGGTATCCCGGGGTTATCCCTCCGAACTCCTATTTGGTGTTCGATGTGGAGTTGATAGCGTTTTAACTATCAGCATTATAAGGAGATATAAGTGAAAGAGAAGGCGATTCAGTATGTCTGCAGCCAGTGCGGAAGAACCGAAACCAAATGGCTCGGCCGCTGTCCGGACTGCGGAAGTTGGAATACCTTCGAGGAGGAAGCCGTACAGAGTGCATCAACCGGAAAACGGGCGGTGATCAGTACGGCAACCAAGCCGATCTCGCTTGGCGAGGTGGTGATCGACCCTCTCTTTCGCTATGAAACCGGCATTTCTGAACTCGACCGGGTCTTGGGCGGGGGCGTCATGCGCGGCTCCTCCATCCTGCTCGGTGGAGAACCCGGCATCGGCAAGTCGACCTTGATGATCCAGGTGCTTGAGAAGTGTTCAGTGGGCCGCAAGGTCCTCTATGTATCGGGAGAGGAGTCGCCGAGCCAGGTCAAGCTGCGTGCCCAGCGGCTGGGCCTGGTGCTGCCTTCCATAGATATTTTTTGTGACACCAGGGTGGAAATCCTGGAGAAAGTGCTTTCATCATCTGTCTATGATGTGGTGGTGATAGACTCGTTGCAGACTCTTTCCAGTGAAGAGATTCCCTCTCCCTCTGGGTCTGTGAACCAGATCAGGTACTGCTCAACCCTTCTGGTCGGCCTGTGCAAACAACTGGGAACCTCGCTCTTTCTTATCGGTCACGTCACCAAGGAAGGCACCCTTGCAGGACCGAAGGTCATCGAGCACCTTGTCGATACCGTTCTCTATTTTGAACAGGTATCCAGTGGGGTGCGTCTTGTGCGGGCAATGAAGAATCGCTTCGGCTCGGTCGATGAGATAGGCATCTTCAGCATGCATGAGAAGGGCTTGATCCCGGTTGCCAATCCTTCTTCCTTTTTCATCACCGATCGTTCTGGATCGGCTCTTCCCCCCGGTATTTCCTATACCCCTGTCATCGAGGGTTCGAGAACCTTCTTGGTGGAAATCCAGGCGTTGACCACCTCGGCCAAGAACGGGTTCAGCCGCATCTATTCAGACCGTATCGATACCGCCCGGGTGACACGGGTTGCAGCAATTTTGGAACGGCATGCAGCCGTGCGGTTAAGCGATCAGGACATCTATGTAAACGTTGCAGGGGGTATGAAACTCAGTGAGGTTTCCATCGAGCTTCCCTTGGCCCTCGCCTTGTGGTCGGCGGTCAGCAACAAGAGCCTTCCCAAGGCTTTGGTCAGTTTCGGTGAGTTGAGCCTGGCCGGTGAAGTGCGCAGCGTAGGCTTTCCGGACAAGCGGGAGAAGGCTGCCAAGGAGCTTGGTTTCAAGCGTTCCTTGCTCCCCAGATCCAGCACCCATTCTCCCTTGATCCAGCATGCCTGCTCAACCATGCGCGAAGCGCTGGAAATCTGCAGTTCTTTGCAGTAAGGTAGTTGGTAAGGTGTGCTTATTTAATGAACAGCAGTAATAAATAATTCTGATAGAAAGGTTTATATATTTCGAAAAATATGGCTGCAGCAAGTCCTGCAGCCATGGTTTTCTATTAGTTAGGAATGCGAATCAACCAAGCATGCTCAGCAGGATGGGGAATACCACCACATTGCCTATGGAAGCTGCAAGGCTTGTATAGAGAAATACCAGCAGGGTGTGGAGCACCCGGTTGCGGTACCAGCCCTTGAAGGTGGTGGCATCGTCGCCGAGTAGTTCAAAGTCTTTTACTTTGGGTTTCCGCAGGGTTGCCTCCATCACGCCGCTGACCATGCCGACCCCTATGGCCGGATGCAGGCTTGTAAGGGGTGCTGACAAAATGCTCACCACCGTATTGATCGGATGTGCCAGGGCCAGGATTGCACCCAAGGCGGTGAAAGACATGTTGACGGCAAGCCAGTAGCCGAACATTTTGATTCCTTCGGTGCTGCCCAGATTGATGAAGCCGTAGAGCAGGATGCCGACAATGAGGATGGGGAAGGCCCAGGAGAGAATCTTTCCCCCGTTGCCGGGTTTGGGAACTTCGCTGATATCGGCAAGGTCGGTACCGACTTTTCCCTGCTCGATCGCCTCCAGGGTTTTGATGATGCCCTTCTGATGTCCGGCTCCGATAACCGCAAGCTTTTTTTGTCCGGGGGCAAGGTAGATGCTGGTGGCTAGATAGCGGTCGCGCTCATCGATCAACACTGCCTTGACTGAGGGAAGCTCCTTTGCCATCTCGTCCATCATATTCTGCATAACATCGGCTTTCTTCAAATCCTCAAGTTCTTGTTCGCTGATTTTCTCATTGCTGAATACTGCACTGATGATGGTGGCGATGAGCTTTGCCTTGTTCCACAGATTGGACTTGCGCCAAGCCCGCTTGAACGTCACTTGGATTTCGCGGTCGCACAGCGAATAGGGAATCCCCTTCTCTTTGGCAAGCTTTGCAGCACTGAGGATCTCTTGGCCGGGGGCGCTGCCGGACTGGTCCCCCATGCGCTTCTGGAAGGAGGCGAGGGCCATGTTTGCAAGCAGCAAAAACCCCTTGTTCTCCTTGATGACTTTCTTGACATCCATGTTGGACCAAGCGTTCTCCTGATCCTTGTTTTTCATCCGTCCGTCATCGAGCTCCAGGCAGATATGGTCGGGCTGTTCGGTTTCAATGGCGAGCTTCACCTCATCCACGCTCTCCTTGGAGACATGGGCAGTGCCTATGAGAAGGATTTGCCTGCCATCTGCGAGGGTGAGTCGGTGAAAGGTATCACTCAGTTTTTCATCAATCATGCAGACAACTATACTCAAGGAAGGGCTGATAAACAAGGGAATTTGACACATAGGTTTGATTGGGGTACAGTTTCGCACACATGGACACACTCTGGTATTTGGCAAAATTGGCTTTGGCCTTGATTATGGGCATGCTTTGCGCACGTGCAGCAGGAATTGACCGCTTTCATAAAAGTGCTGCTTTGTTGCAGACAACCCTGGTTTGGTTGTTGCTGTTTTTCATGGGCGTGAACACCGGCGGCATCGAAGGGATCACCAAAGAGTTTGGGACCATCGGTGTCTCTGCCTTGGTTCTTACCCTCTTGGGGATTGGCGGGACCGTGCTTTTCTCCTTGGTCGTATCCTCCATAGTCACACCGACGGAGCAATCTGAAGGGATCGCAATAGCCAAGCGCAAGGAACAGAGTTTCATACGGCGTCTGTATGATATTGTCAAAGAGCCCCTGATTCTGGTCGGCATTGTCGTTCTTGGCCTGACGCTCAGGTTGACCACCCCCTTGTTTGATTGGTTTCAAAGCTCACTGGTGACGTATCTGCTGTACACCCTGCTTTTCTTCGTAGGCATGGGAATGGTGCACAAGCGGATCAGTTTCAAAGGGGTGTTCGGCGACAAGAGTCTCTTCCTGCTTCCCTTCTATACCATTGCAGGAACGTACCTCGGTGCCTTGTTTGCACCTCTTCTGACTGGCTATACCGTCAAGGAAGCTTGGGGGATGCTCAGCGGGTTCGGCTGGTATTCACTTTCAGGAATTCTCATCAGCGATTTGGGATTCCCGATTCTCGGGTCCATCTCCTTTTTGGCAAACCTGTTGCGGGAAAGCTTCTCGTTCTTCCTCATCCCTTTCTTCGGACGGCTGGGCAAGCGGTATTACCATCCAGCCGTCTGCACAGCGGGAGCAACCAGCATGGATGTCACGCTCGTGTTGCTCTCATCCCACTTTGGGACGAGAACCATGCTTGGATCGATCTACCACGGGGTTGTCATGAGTCTTGCAGCCCCGATCCTGATCCCGCTCTTTTTTTAGCGCACCACCCACAATTGGGCGACGATGGCAATGGCATTCTCCTTGAGCAGGCGGACATAGATGCAGTTCGGTCCGTCAAAGAGCATGGGTATATGGTCCAACAACGTTTGCAGGTCTTTGGTTGGCGCAAGCTGGATGAACTCGTAGCGGCCCGGCTCGATATGATAGACCCCGTCAGGCAAGGGCTGGATCAAGCCGTGCTGCACGGCATACCGGGTATCTTCATCAGGGGGATCCTGGATGCCGCAAAAAAGCAGGTTGCGGGTGGATGAG
This sequence comes from Sphaerochaeta sp. UBA5836, assembly GCF_002432845.1. NCBI lineage: Bacteria > Pseudomonadati > Spirochaetota > Spirochaetia > Spirochaetales > Sphaerochaetaceae > Sphaerochaeta > Sphaerochaeta sp. UBA5836. The sequence continues at coordinate 66,102 of NZ_DJGW01000113.1, read as the reverse complement.
AGGGCGATGCACCCCTCGCTTCCTACTTGTCGGGCATCGAGAAAAATGAGCATCTGCTGATAGGCTTGTTCTGCATCCGTTGTTGAAAATGGTGCCTTTTGATAGGTTATGGGCTGCTGAAGATGCAAAATCATGGACTTGGCTGGTTGCATGGGAGATACTGTAGCAGAATGAAAACACAGGGTAAAGTAGCATCCATTCCCTACACGTTGGAACGCAGGCAATCCAGCCGGCTTATCTCGGTGCGGGTGCTCGGTGATGGGACGGTCAAGGTGAATGCTCCCTACCGGGTATCACTGGCTGCCATTGAAAGGGTGATCGTCAACCATCAGGAAACCTTGCGGCAGGCCATAGTCGAGCAGAGGATGCACCTGCATACTTATCAAAACGGCGATTCCTTCCTGTTTGGTGGAGTGTGGTATGCGCTCGAGCTGAGACAGGGTGCGAAACCGACAATTGCCGTCAATGGTAAAAGTCTGGTGGTAACCTACTGTGGACAAGAGGCAGAGCCGTTGGTGGTCCAGCAACTGGTAAAGGAGTTGTACCGCACGACCGTCAAGGCAAGGCTGGAGCCGTTGGTCTTGTTCTGGGCGCTGCGGCTCGGTCTTCCCAAGCCCCCCTTCTCGGTTCGTGACAGCAAGAGCCGGTGGGGCAGCTGTTCGGCGAAAGGGCGACTGAATTTCTCGTTGCGCTGCCAGATCCTGGATGATGTGCAGCTCTCCTACCTGGTGCTGCATGAGTTGGCCCATCTGGTGCATTTCAACCATTCCAAGGATTTCCATGCCCTGCTGGCCTTGCATATGGACAGCTACAAACAGGTCCAAGCCTCCATATTTGCTTTGCAAAAGCAAAGCCTGTTCCATCTTTGATTCACAACTTTCAAAATATTGTGTATCGTATAGCGAGTAAGGAGATGCAACGAAATGAAACCTGACAGATTAGCTGACGGAGTCTATCGAGTTGCCGCAAAAATCGGCAATCGTGACCTGTTTGAAGGAATTTGGCCCATTCCGGATGGAGTTATGTTGAACTCCTACGTGATCAAGGGCAGCAACAAGAGCGTATTGATCGATATGGTGAAGGACTGGGATGGAGCCTTGGCAGCAGTCGATCAGCAACTTGAATCCCTCTCGCTTGCAAAGGGAAAACTTGATTATATCGTTATCAACCATATGGAACCCGATCACACCGGCTCAATGGTCAAGATTGTAGAGAAGTATCCAGATGTACAGATTCTGTGCAGCGACAAGGCCGTGAGCCTGATCAAGCACTTCTACAAGATTGAAAAGAATGTCCGTGCCGTCAAGGATGGGGAAAAGCTCGACCTTGGTGGGAAGACCCTTCAGTTCTTTATGACTCCGAACATCCATTGGCCGGAAACCATGATGACCTTTTTGATGGAGGATGGGATTCTTTTCAGCTGTGATGCGTTCGGTTCGTTCGGACGGTACGACAAGTGCTTTGACGATGAACAGAGTGAAGAGGAGCTGGTTCATCTGGCAAGCGAGACAGAGCGCTATTATGCCAATATTATCTCCTCCTTCTCCTCCTTTGTCCTCAGGGGTATTGCGAAGCTTGATGGACTGGACATCAAGGTGGTGGCACCCAGCCATGGAGTGGTATGGAGATCCGAGCCGAATAAAATCATAGATTGGTACAAGCGTCTGGCTACGTACATGCAGGGGCCCAGGGAGAAGGAAGTGACGGTAGTCTGGTCCAGCATGTACGGCAATACCGAAGCCCTGCTCTCTTCCATCGTCGAGGGGATCAAGAGCGAAGGCGTTGTCGCCCATGTTCTGCAGGTGCCTCAGACTCATGAGTCCTTTGTGCTTGAGAAGGTCTGGAGAAGTGAGGGATTGGTCATCGGCATGCCGACCTACGAATACAAGATGTTCCCGCCTATGTATCATGTACTGGACATCCTGGAACGCAGCCATGTGCAGGGACGCAAGACGCTTCGCTTCGGTTCCTTCGGATGGTCTGGAGGGGCTCAGAAGCAGTTTGATGAGTTCGCCACGGCTATGAAGCTCGACTGCAAGGGGGTAATCGAGTACCAAGGTTCTCCGAGTGAGGAAGACAAGAAGAAAGCCTATGAGCTTGCCAAGGCAATGGCAAAGGAAATCAAAGGCTGAACACTCAGGAAAGTCCGGAAACTCCCGGACTTTCTCATGCAAGGGCTTTGTTGATGAAAGCCTCAAAGAGGCAATCCATCTCGCTTCCCATCGCTTCCGGGTGCCACTGCACCCCTGTGCACCACGCTCCACTGGAAAGCTCGATTGCCTCGATCGACCCGTCTGATGAGAACGCGGTGACTTTGCAGTCCGTCCCGGGTTTTGCAATACTTTGGTGATGCAGGCTGTTCACCCCGAGGGAGTCTGTCATAAAGAGCTCGGAGAGGATGGAATTGGGTACAACTTCCACCTGGTGGCTTACACAGTCCCATCGTTGGTAATCAGGGTGGATGATGGGATTCACACTTTGGAGACGATAATCCTGGAACAGCGTCCCTCCCTGGGCTACGTTGATCAACTGGGTGCCCCTGCAGATTCCAAGAATCGGTTTGTTCAGCTTGCGGGCTATATGAAAGAGCTGGATCTGATAGCGGTCACCATCCAGATCGGAAGGGCCGCACAGTTCATGCCTCTCTTGGTGGTAGAACGATGGATCAATATCGGGACCTCCGGGAAGGAGGATGCCGTCGCATAGGCCGACCATGCATTCCAAGTCGGCCTGCGATGCGATGGGAAGCAGGATCGGCAGGGCTCCTGCCTTCTGCAGCTTTGCCAGATAGCCTTCGTTGGTGAACAGGCGCCTGAAGGTGGGAAAGGCGGAAGTGGGAGGAGCCTTTTCAAGCACTCCTCCCAAACCGATGACCGGCTTGCTCATTCGATGATGGACAGCAGGTGGCGGGTGAAGCCGCTGATGCGCTCAACCGACGATATGGAGAGCCTCTCCTTCACCGAATGTACATCATACATGTTCGGACCGAAGGAAACGGAGTCCATTCCCTCGATTTTGCTGTTGATGATTCCGCACTCAAGACCGGCATGGATTGCCGTAATCTCGGGTTTCCTGCCGGTGTACTCTTCATACGCCTTTGCGCAGAATCCGGTGAGGGCGGAGTGGGGATTCGGCTTCCAGGACGGGTATGCACCTTCAAAACCCACCTGGGCGCCACTCAGCTTGAAGACTGAAGCAAATCGATGGGCGATGTCGTCCCGAGCGGAGAGCACCGAGGAGCGATGACTGGATATCACCTTGAAGCACTCCTCCTCCAAACGCATGATCGCCAGGTTGGTCGAGGTCTCAACAATGCCCGGAATCGACATGCTCATGGCGTCCACACCATGTGGTGCGGCATAGACGGCTGTAAAGAACCGGCGGCTCACTTGTTTGTCGACGGCCTGCAAAGGAAGGTCGGTCTCGACCAAGGAGAGTGCAAGGCCGGGATCGGAAATTTCATATTCTCCTGCAAGTTCCGCTTGAACCTTTTCAACCAATGATCTAAGAAGGGGCTCGTCCTTGGTGTTGATTACAAATGTTACTGTACACACGGAAGGAATGACATTGCGCTTGGTTCCGCCTTCGGCCTTGCATACCTGGAAGTCGGGTCCTTGGTGCAATACTCTTGCTGCAACCTTGATCGCATTGGCCCGCTGTTTATGGATTTCCGCTCCACTGTGGCCTCCGAGCATGCCGTTGGCAGTCAGGATGAAGGCCTTGCTTGCGCTCTCCACCTTCGTCCACGTCACCGGCATGGATGAATGGACCTCGATACCCCCGGCGCAACCGATGTACAGAACACCTTCGTCCTCACTGTCCAAGTTGATCATCAGGCGGCTGTTCACATGCTTTTGCTCGATGTTGAAGGCACCGGTGAGGCCTGTCTCCTCGCTGACGGTGAAGATTGCCTCGATCGGCCCATGCTTGCAGGAAGGATCGGAAAGGATATCCATGACAAGGGCGATTGCAATGCCGTTGTCTCCACCCAAGGTGGTGCCATCGGCTTTGAGGAAATCACCGTCACGAACCAACTTGATCGGGTCCTTGGTAAAGTCGTGGTTGCTGCCTTCCTCCTTGACGCATACCATGTCCATATGCCCCTGCAAGGCGACCCAAGGTCTGTTCTCATACCCCTTGTACGCCTGCTTGCGGATGATGACATTGCCTATGGTGTCGACGAGTGCCTCGAGGTTGTGCTCTTTGGCGAAGGCCAGCAAAAACCTGCGTACACCCTCCTCGTTGCCCGACTCCCTGGGAATGTCTGAAAGATCGGAAAAATAGCGCCACAGATTCTCGGGCTTCAGGCCCTGTACTGCTTTCTGCATCTTGGATACTCCTTACTGTGTGTTTCAGGCAAAACGGTCCCTGATCAGGTTGCCGTCGATGAACAGCCCTTTCATCTGAAGGTTCTGGTCGAGGACCACCACATCGGCCTTGTAGCCGGGGACCAGCATACCTTGCTTGGAAAGGTTGTATATGCGTGCCGGATTGGTTGAACTCATCTGGCTGGCCTGCTGGATGGGAACCTCCCACTCAACAACATTCTTCAAGCCCTGCAACATCGTAAGCCCGCTTCCAACAAAGAGGTTGGGATCCTTGGTACTGATAAACGCACCGTCGCTGCCCAAGGTCACATCCATGCCGTTTGCCTTCAAGCTTCCCGTTCTCTGCTTGGTGGGCTTCAGTGAATCGGTGATCATGACGATATTGTCCAAGGGTTTTTCCCTGAGCAGCATCTTGACCAGCTCAGGGTGCACGTGGATGCCGTCGCAGATGATTTCGCACTGCATCTCGCGCTGGATGAGAATGGCCCCCACCGTACCCGGGTTTCGATGGTGCAGGCGGCTCATGGCGTTGAAGAAATGGGTGGAGTGGAAGATGCCGCACTGCATGCCTTCCATAATGTTTTCGTAGGTGGCGTCTGTGTGCCCTGCAAGAAGAACGATGTTCCTTTCACGGGCCAGGAGGGCGAGTTCACGCATGTGCTTGAGCTCCGGGGCTACCGTCATGCACAAAACCTTGCCTTTTCCTGCATCGATGAGCTGGTTGAAAACATCCAGGTTGACCGGAAGCACCCCTTCCGGATTCTGAGCTCCAACACGGGCCATTGAGATGAAGGGGCCTTCCAGGTTGACACCCAGGATCTTGGCGCCTTGCTCGCTCCCCATGGCTTCAACGATGCTCTGGATGCTTGCAAGCATGGCGTCCAGCTTGTCGGTGTAGACGGTAGGCATGAAGGCGCTGACTCCAAAATCAGCAAGGCGCTCGCTCATCCCCAAAATGGAGGAAGCCTTGCAGTCCTCAGTGCCGAATCCCCCGATTCCATGAATGTGAGAGTCGATGAATCCGGGCATGATATAGGAGCCCTGCACATCAATCATGATGGTATCGGGGGGGAAGTGTTTCTCCTCCAATCTTCTCATATTGAAGATGTCCCCGATCTCTCCTTCCTCATTTATATAAAGGGCGCAATTCTTGAGTTTTGCATACCCGGTTACGACAGTCCCGTTGGTCAGTACAGTTCTCAGACTCATAAGGCACCTCTCTTGGGTAAACTATACGTTCATATTGTACACAGGTCAATGAAGCTCGGTCAGGTCGTTGACCCAAGTCCCCTTTTTGATGCGGTACATGCCAAGAATCAGTTTGGAGACTTCTTCCATTCCCAATAACAGATAGAGCTGGTAGATGTTCAATTTCAGGACCAGGGCGCCGAAGAAAGCGAGAGGAACCCCGACGGCCCAGACTCCGAACATCTCTGCGAACATCGAGTAGCGGGTATCGCCTCCGCTGCGCAGGATGCCGACGATGATGACCATGTTCAGGCTCTTGATTGGAAGCAGGGCGGCGTTGATGTACAGGCAGTAGATGGCAAGTTGCCGCACCTCGGCGCGGATGTTGAAGAACTGGGCAAAGACCGGCGCAAAGAAAGCTTCAAACAAGCCCATGCCGACGCCTACGAAGAAGGCGGTGGTGATGAAGCGTTTGGCATACAGGCGTGCAAGCGGGATCTGTTTCTCGCCGATCTTCACCCCGATCATGATCAAGGTGGCGTTGCTTACCCCCATCATGGCCACAAAAAAGAGGTTGCCGATCGATTCCGCTACGTTGATGGCTGCAATAGCTTCTATTCCCATCCGGCTGTACGCAATCTTATAGGTAGTCATGCCCAAGGCCCAGAAAAACTCGTTGAGAATGACCGGCAGGCTGGTGGGCAGGATGTGCAGGATGAATTTCTTGTTCCAGATGAATGCCTTCCTGCTTCGGATTGCAATGACCGGGTGGCGCCTGTAGACAATGTACAGCAGTGCAAGCATCTCGACCAGACGGCTGACAGCGGTCGCCAAGGCGGCTCCCGCAACACCCCATTGGGGGAATGGCCCGATACCGAAGATCAAAAGGTAGTTACCGATTGCATTCAGCGAAAGGGATACGAGTGCGACCTGCAGAGGGATTTTTGCTTTTCCGATGACCCGCAGCGCAGTTGCCATGATCTGGCTGAACGCTGAGAAGAGGTAGCTTATGGCAACGATTTTCAGGTAGGAGATCCCGATTTGGACCACCGACTCCTCGGTGGTGAATATAAACATGATTCGGCGAGGGAAAAAGAAGGAGGCTAGAGCGAAAAACAGAGCCCCGACACCGGCGATAAAGAGGGAAATGCCCAGGACTTTCTGGATGTTCGTCTCATTGCGGGCTCCCCAGTACTGGGAAAGGAAGATTGCCGAACCGCTGGTCACCCCGAAAAAAAGGAGACTGATCAAAAAGAACATCTGGTTTGCCAGTGCGACTGCGGCAATGGACGACTCTCCTAGTTGGCCGATCATCAGGGTGTCGACGAAGGACAGGGAGTTGTTGAGCAGGCTTTGTGCCACCACCGGAAGGGCGATGGAGAACATCTTCAGATAAAAATCCTTCCGTTCTGAAATCTCTCGAATCACGTAGTATACTGTCTTGCAAGGAGAATCCTCGTCAAGTCCTTTCTGTTTGCTTTGTCCAAGGCTTCAAGAACCAAGGCCCTGTTTTCTGGTTTGTTGTACTGCAACAGAGCCCGTTGCAGGGAACGCTCACGTCCTTTGGGAATGTGGATGGATGCAAAGCGCTTGCCAGGTCTGGGGTCGAGGCCAGTATAGTACATACACGTTGAGACTGTCCCGGGGGTAGGATAGAATTCCTGCACCTGGTCGGGAACAAAATGCGTTTTTTCCAGATACAGGGCCAAGGTGATGGCATCCTCAAGAGTGGAGCCCGGATGAGCAGCGATGAAGTAAGGGATGAGATACTGTTTCTTCCCTGCCTGTTCGGTTGCATCCTGATACAGGATGCTGAAGGCATCGAAAAGCTCGGATCGGGGTTTTCCCATCGCATCCAGTGCTGCGGGACTTACATGCTCGGGAGCCACTTTCAATTGGCCGCTGACATTGTTGCGGACCAGATGGTGCATGAAGCACTCGCGGGTGTGCTTGTCGCATACTTGGAGTAAATAGTCATATCGGATCCCGCTTCGGATGAAGACCTTCTTTACTCCCTTCACCGCTTCCAAGGCCTCCAACAGGTCCAGATAACGGCCATGGTAATCCTTTAGGTTGTTGCACGGCTTCGGCCAAAGGCACTCTTTGGCAGGGCAGGGGCCGTTCTCAAGTTGTTGGTCGCAGGCAAGCCCCTGAAAGTTGGCAGTCGGCCCTCCCAGGTCGTGGATGTACCCTTTGAAGGCCCGATGAGCTGTCATCCGTTCGGCCTCCTTGACCAGGGAGGCCTTGCTGCGGGTTTGGATCATCCTCCCTTGGTGGTTGGTGATGGCGCAGAAGGAACAGGAGCCGAAACAGCCTCGGTTGCTGGTAAGGGAGAACTGGACCTCCTTGAGTGCAGGGACGCCTCCTTCATTCTCATAATCGGGGTGGGCGTCCAAGGTGAAGGGCAGTTCATAAAGACGGTCGAACTGTGCTTCATCAAGGGGAAGGGCGGGAGGATTCTGGACGACCAGCCGGTCCATGCATGCTTGGAGGATGCGCTTGCCCCTGATGGGGTTCTGCTGCATCAACTGGATTTGGAAAGCCTGGGCATACGCCAGCTTGCCGCTCTCGGTCGGAGTATTGGACTGCTTGTCCCGGTCGCCGACCTCCTCAAAGGAAGGTATTTCGATGGTGTTGAACAAGAGCTCTTGGAACTTGGCTCTGGATGTAGCATAAACAGTCCCTTGGATATCGACCATTTCCTGGATTGATTCTCCCCCATCAAGACGCTTGACGATTTCCAGGCTCTGGCGTTCCCCCATTCCGTATACGAGCAAGTCGGCCTTTGCATCGAGGATGATGGGCTTGCGTACCTTGTCGGTCCAGAAGTCATAATGGCTGAGCCTTCTCAGTGATGCTTCCAATCCTCCGATGATGATGGGAACATCTGATCCGTACGCCTGTCTGGCTTTTGCCGTGTAGACAAGCGTGGGTCGGTCGGGTCGGAGTTTTGCTTTTCCACCGGGGCTGTACTCATCCTCGCTGCGTGGTTTGTTGTTTGCGGTATAGTGGGAGACCATGCTGTCGATATTTCCCCCGCTTATCATGCAACAAAGCCTGGGTTTTCCCATTTTGAGAAAATCTTTGGTTGAGTTCCAGTCGGGTTGTGCGATAATACCCACACGATATCCTTCACTCTCGAGCAATCTAGCCAACAATGCGGCTCCAAATGAGGGATGGTCTACGTAGGCATCGGCACTGATGAAGGCGATGTCGATTTGGTCCCAGGACCGTGCATGCAAATCTTCCTGTGTAGTAGGGAGAAATGCTGAGCGAGGGGCATAAGTTTTCACATCGCCATGATAGGGTATTGCCCTACGGGTGTAAATAGCTGTAAGGAGCCGGATTACATGCAGGATAATGAGCTCTTCGTGATACTGAATCCACATGCTGCAAAGGGAAAAGCGAAGCAGCAGGAAGATATGATTCGCACCCTGCTTGGTGCAGAAGGAAAAGTGGTTGTGCTTTACCACACCGAGATTGGGAACGGGGCGGAAAGGGCCGCATACCAGGCGGCAATGGATGGACGCAAGGTGATCATCGCCGCAGGTGGCGATGGCACGGTGAATGAGGTGGCCAACGGCATCCTCAAGGCAGTGACTGCCCATAAGATCCAGGCTCCCGCCCTAGGGGTCATCCCCATCGGCAGGGGCAATGATTTTGCCTGGGGGATGAAGATTCCCAAACCGGTGAAAGATGCGTGCAGCGTAATTCTTGCCGGCAAAACCCGAGTCATCGACGCCGGGGTTACGTATGGGGGAAAATATCCTGAAGGTCGCTTTTTCGTCAACGGGCAGGGGGTTGGTTTTGAACCTTTGGTCAACTTTCTCGCCAGCGACTTCAAGCATGTCTCAGGTACCTTGAGCTATGTGCTGGCCCTCATCAGGATTCTCATGCACTATCCTGCTCCCTACGATGTCGAGCTCAGCCTTGATGACCAGGTCCTCAACCTCAAGACGCAACAGCTGAGCATCTGCAATGGAAGAAGGATGGGCTCGGCCTTTCTCATGGGTCCCGATGCCCTTTTCGATGACGGGTACTTTGATGTGGTCTATGCCAATGCCCCGATTCCCAGTAAAAGAATGGTTCCTCTTGCGCTGACTTTCCTGTCAGGCAAGCAGGTTGAGCAGAAGGAGTTCAGTGTCGCCAGGGTGAAGAAGCTTGTGATGAAAAGCCGCGACTTTCCCATGCCGGTGCATGTGGATGGCGAGGAGATTTCGAAAGGATGCATGGCTTTTCGTACCGAACTTTTGGAAAGTATTCTTCCTGTATTCTGCTGAGGGTTGGGAAAATTCGTAAAACCGTGTCTAGAGGTTGGCAACGTATGATTCATCAGCTATAGGATTGCAGTTTTCTGAAAAAACCACTCTTTTCTTTTGGCTTACAATTAGCTATTATGTAAATGATTAAAAATATGTATCTCGATAAGACTATGGGTTTTCTAAAAAAATATGACCGTTTCTGATTCTTGGCGTGTATCTGATTGACTTCTCATAAAAGAGAGTATATCTTTAAAAATGCGCGTCTTATGTAGTTTTCCAGTGTTTACCTGCTAAGTAAGGAGTTCCCAATTTGATAAAGGATATGGTGCCGTTCGTACATTTTTATGATCAGGATTTTGTCGATATGTATGACAGATCCTGGGTCTGGATTGACGAACTCTGGAAGAGTGGAACCGAGGCCAACGGCTTTAGCGGTTCCTATCTTTCATATCCTGGCCAGACAACCTTCAATCAGTTTCTTTCCTGTTTTTCTTCCTTGTTTTTGGTCTACAGCAATCAGAACAACTCGCCGTTTCCCTTGCTCGACTATTTCTACCAGAAACAAGAGAGCAATGGTGCAATCCGCAGCGATTACAGCATTGAGGATGGGAAGCCGGTTTTTAATGCGAATAATCCGGAGGGTATTTCGCCCCCCCTTTTTGCCTACGTTGAATTCAGTTTCTATCACAAGATTGGAAACAAGAAGCGGCTTAAGGATATCGTGCCCATTCTGGAGAAGCACTATGCTTGGATCCAGGCAACCTTCCAGAAGCCCAACGGCCTCTTCTCCGTGCCTGTAGAAGCCTGTCAAAGCGGCAACATTCCCCGTTCTCATATGTATTATCCGCTTGACTTCAACGCCCAGCTTGCCGTCAACGCTCTCTATATGTCCGCCATCGGTGACATTCTCAACGACAAGGAGCTGAGTTTCCGTTACAAGCGGATATACTTCTCCCTCAAGACGAGAATCAACAGCCTGATGTGGGATCCGGCGACCAACTTTTATTATGATTTGGATATCAAGGAGAACCGCATCACCAATAAGTTCATCGGTGCGTATTGGGCAATGCTTGCCGAGATTCCCAATGATGAGCGTGCAGCCTACATGATTGATTATCTGCACGACCCGAATGAGTTCGGGACCGATAATCCGTTCCCGGGCGTTCCTGTTTCCTCTCCTGCTTTCAGCGAGGAGGGAAATGGTCACTGCGGTGGTGTCCTCAGTGTAAATACCTTCATGGTCGTCAAGGCTCTCGAGAAATATAAGCAGTTCGTATTTGCCCGTGAGTGCGCCATCAGGCACATGTACTTTTTGCTCGATACCCTGCATCCCGATGCTGAAACAATCGGTGATGTCTGGGAGGCATATCTGCCCAACAAGGAAGGCTACTCAAAAACCACTGAAATCGCAGATTTCCCCCGCAGAAGGCTCATGCCCTATGCCGGGCTGGTTACCATTACCTTGATGATTGAGAATATCATTGGCTTGGATATCTCGCTTCCCCGAAAGACGGTCAATTGGGTGATGCCCACCCTCGAGGCAATGGGAATCGAAAACCTCTCGCTGAAGAGGAATATGATTACCATCCTGAGCAACAAGACCGATCGTGGTTGGGAGATTCGCCTGGAGAGTGAAAAACTCTACTACTTCACCATCGAGATCCTGGGAGAGAACAAGAAGAAGACCCTTCCCATTCCTTCCGGCAAGTGCTCGATGTTGATCGATAAGCTCTAAATTATGGCTTGGCTTGGCAAACTCTTTGGAGGCACAGTCGGCTTCATGTTCGGTGGTCCTCTCGGCATGATCGCCGGCATCGCCTTCGGCCATATGTTCGACAAGGCCGGTGAGGTTGGGACAGAGGGCAATCAGCGAACACAATTCAATGCCTACACATCCCTCGACCGCGAGCAGATGCTCTTCTTCGTCGGGGCTTTTTCGATGCTTGCACGTATTGCAGCCGCCGATGGCTCGGTCTCATCACACGAGAGACGGAAGGTGGTGGAGTTCATCCGCCAGGACTTGCGGCTGGGGCCTCGTGAGGAGGATGCGGCTCTCAGGGTTTTCGATGCCGCCCTGACCGGTGGAGGGACCCTCGAGCAGTTCGCAACCCAGTTTTATCAGAACTTCAGTCATGCTCCCAATATTCTGCAACTGATGATCGATATCTTTTATCGGGTGGCTGCCGCCGATGGACAGATCAATCAGCGTGAAGAGGATATGATCAGGCGGGCTTCGCAGATTTTCCACCTGCCTGAAAGCTTTGTGGATATGCTGTGCAGTCGGTATGGCGGATGCACCAGTGCAAGTGACAAGGCATACGCAACCCTCAACATCAGCCGGACGGCCACCGATGATGAGGTCAAGCGTGCCTACCGGAAGTTGAGCATCGAGTTCCATCCCGATTCGCTTGCATCAAAGGGAATGGGCGAGGAGTTCATGGCCCATGCAACTGCAAAGTTTCGCGAGATCCAGGAAGCCTACGACTCCATCAAGAAAGAACGCGGCATTAAGTAACTAAAACCGGACTCTTCCCCTCAACGACCGGGCCAGGGTAATTCTGTCTGCATACTCCAAGTCTCCCCCGATGGGCAGCCCGCTGGCAAGGCGGGTGATGGAGAGCTCGGGATGATGCTTCAGGACATGGCGAAGGTATAAGGCGGTGGTATCACCCTCTTCGGTGGGATTCGTGGCAATAATGAGTTCACTAAAGCCTCCTTCATCGATACGCTTGACCAGCTTGGAGAAGGATAGATGTTCCGGCCCGATACCGTCCAGGGGGCTTATGGCCCCTCCAAGGACATGGTACAGCCCGTTGTAGGCTCCACTTGACTGCAGGGTGAGTACATCCTGCGGCTGTTCGACAACGCACAGCTGGGTCCGGTCACGACTGCCGTCGCTGCAGATGGGACAAGGATCGTACTCGGTAAAGCTTCCGCATACTGAACAGGGAAAAATCTTGTCCTGGATGGTTGCAATCGCTTCTGCAAGTGTGGTGTTGTATCCCTTGTCCGTCTTGATCAGATGATAGGCCAGGCGTGAGGCACTCTTGGGACCTATTCCGGGCAGGCGTGAGAGGGTTTGGATGAGGTTCTCAAGCGCTGTCATGCTCAGGCCTGTGTGAACGAGGATGCATACTTGATACCCTCGCTCTGGATTTTCTGTTGAATTTTTGCACTTGCATCGTTGAATGCGCTGCTGATCAAAACCTGCAGTGTCTCGATGTCCTGTGGATCGAAAAGTTCCTTGTCGATATGTACGTCGGTGACAATGAACTTTCCATTGAGGGTCACTTCAACCATTCCGGCTCCGGCGCTTCCGGTAGCTGTGATGGTGGGAAGCAGGTCCTGCATCCGTTTCATGTTTTCCTGGATGCCCTTCATATTCTTGAGCAGTTCAAATGGATTCATATCCATAGATTTTCATCCTCGCTTGTTGCTATTGATGCTTGACTTCCCCACGGAAGACCGAAGCAATCTTGGAGATTACCGGATCATCGACGGTGGGAGCTTCTTGTTTGACTTCCTCAGCGCATGCAAAGTGCACCGGTCCCTTGAAACCGGTGATTTCAGTGATGAGGTCGCGGAATTTTGTTTCATGCTCCTGTGCCTTGTTCTGACAGAACGAGGTGGAGAATGTAAGGAATAACGATCCCCCTTCGTTATGCACCTCTGTTATAGCTTGTGCAACTTGGGAGAGCAGAGGTGCACTGGACAGCTTGCTTACCAGAAGCGGCAGATCCTGCTTGCTGAAGTCCCTTGCCGTCATTTCCTGCTTTATAGGAGGTGGAGGAGGCGCAGCTGCGGGTATCGCAGCAACGCTGGAAGAAGCTTCAGGCTTTACCTTGGGCTCGACGACTGCCTGGGTTGCGATGAGGTCGGGTTGAACTTCAAGCTTGCGTGCGGGAAGTTTCACACTCCCGCTGAGCAGCTCTTCTCGAAGCTGGGCGATTTTGCGGACCAAGGCAGTCGGACTGGCAATATGGGGAAGGCCGGCAAGCCGCGATATGGCGAGCTCCAGTTCGAACCGGGGGTTTAATGAGTAGCGGATGTCGCGATAGAGCTTGAGAAACAGCTCCAAAGCAGCTTCCAGCTGCTCGGTCGTATAGGCATTTCTCAGGGAGAGGGGAATCCTGTCGGACTGGATGCCGAGAATTGCATCTTCCACCACTCCCGCCTTGATGAAGAGCAGGCTTCTGAAGAACTGCGTAAAGTCCTTGATGCACTGTTCCACCGAGACTCCGGCAAACAAGAGTTCCTGGACTGCATGGAGAGCCTCCCGGGTCTTGTTCTCCAACAAGTGGCTGACTATGGCGACAATTTGGTCGATGCCGACCAAACCCAGCTTGCTGCTGATTTTCTCCATCGTGATGTGGCCCTGAGAGAAGGAGACCACTTGGTCAAAGAGTGTGTAGGCATCACGCATGGAGCCGGTCGACTCTTTTGCAATCCAGAAGAGGGCATCCTCATCGGCCTGTACTTCCATCTCGGCTGCTGCTTCCAAAAGGCAGCTCTTGATGAGGTCGATGTCGATAAGTTGGAAATGGAACTGCTGGCAGCGTGACCGGATGGTTGCCGGCACCTTCTGAAGTTCCGTCGTGGCGAAGATGAAGATTATATAGGCCGGGGGTTCTTCAATGGTCTTGAGCAGCGCATTGAAGGCGCTGGTGGAGAGCATGTGCACTTCGTCGATGATGTAAATCTTATATTTGCTTGCTTGGGGAGGAAACAGTACCTCGTCCTTGATTTGGCGGATATCATTTACGCTGGTGTTGCTTGCACCGTCGATCTCGATGACATCCACGTTGTTGCCTTGGGTGATCTCCCTGCAATTGGAGCACACCCCGCAGGGGGTTGCCGAGGGGCCCTGCTCACAGTTCAGCGCGCGGGCCAGGATGCGGGCGGATGATGTTTTCCCGACTCCCCTGGGGCCGCTGAACAGGTAGGCATGGGCAATCCTTCCCTGCTCTATTGCATGTTTGATGGTGGAAACCACGAACTCCTGACCCACAAGATTATCGAAAACCTGGGGTCGTTTCCTGGTTGCAGTTACTTCATATGCCATGAGTGCTCCCTTGCAAGCGTACTGTGCGAGTATACCATACTTTGCTTCGTAGGGGTAGAAGCTCAAGAAAGTGTTGGCGTTGTTCAGCGATAATAGCTCTATCCGGCACTAATAAGTCCAGGTTGCTTCCATTCCCGTTTTACCCAACATACAGGGAATTCTCTGTCATGATATGACCCTGCACGTAGGTGAAATCCCTTTAGACAGCCACACGGATACTGTTGTCTCCATGGATTGAACTCAATTCTTCAATAGAATGAATTTTTCCTGCAGCCGGGGCATAACCA
>NZ_DJGW01000113.1:50767-50918 GCF_002432845.1 Sphaerochaeta sp. UBA5836 | reverse complement strand
AGCCTGCCATGCAAAGTGGGAAAACCTGTCCCAAATCAGCAACCAAGACAGGTAGATGGGTGAACACTGATGGTGTTGCTTCAGCACCATGCGTAGAGTCGAACCAATCATCTTCCGGATCGACTCCGATGTTCCATACATCAGGCTCCTT
>NZ_DJGW01000113.1:28507-50689 GCF_002432845.1 Sphaerochaeta sp. UBA5836 | reverse complement strand
TTCGATTACCCTTGCACTGGCTCTCTACTTGTTCTAGTATCGTAAGTCGAATTACACCTCAGCTGTGCTTCTGAAATGTCAACTACACAAGGAGACAAACGATGAGCCATGCCCTGGATTCTACATGGAAAGCATTGGTTGAGAACCTTCCTGACGGAGTATGCTATGTCAGCATGGAAGGTATAGTCTTATATGCAAACAGAAGCTTTGCGAGTTTGCTTGGATTCTCCTCCCAACAGGTTCTTTTCGGCCTCTCCCTTCTTACCTTCATGCATCCCGATTATCATGTTCCCATGGAGGATTTCCTGCACAGGATACTCCAAAAGGACAAAAGTCTCTCCGCCATACAAGTCCAAATCCTCGGCTCTGATGAGAATCAACGGTGGATGGAAATACGCTGGATCGATATACCAGTCGAAGAGGGGGCCTTTCTCGTGGTTCGCGACCTGACCAGTTATAAAACCCTGCAGGAGGAGCTGCTGTTGCAAGCTCTTACCGATGAGCTGACTGGTCTGTACAATCGCAGAGGTTTCAAGATGATGGCTGAACAGGAACTCAAGCATTGCCACCGGCTCAAAACCGAAGTCGTGCTTTTAAGCATCGACATAGATACCTTCAAGCAGATCAACGACACCTATGGGCATGATGAAGGTGATCGGGTGCTCAAGTTGGTGGCGAAGACTCTGGAAACAAGTTTTCGTTCCTCCGACATCATCGGTAGGTGGGGCGGCGACGAGTTTTTGGTACTTGCCTTGGATGCCCCGAGCGGAACCGTCGACCTGTTGGCTGCACGTTTCAAGCAAGCCTTATGTGACATCAGCCAACGTCAAGGTCTTCCGTGCATGATTGCGGTCACCATTGGGAGTGCGTTCAGCAATGCGAAAACCACATCCTCTTTGGAACAGCTTATCCAGCAGGCTGATAAGGCCATGTATGCCAATAAGCGCCGATAAAAGAAAACCCAGCCAACAAATCGCCTGTGTCTCATGGACAATTCACTTACCGCTGCTACCTTCCGGTCCTGACGGGGTTGGGTGAATGTCCATAGCACAGAATCTGTTGACTGGGAAAAAACGGAGAAGGGGGGATTCGAACCCCCGGTGCCTTTCAGCACACACGCTTTCCAAGCGTGCACCATCGACCACTCGGACACCTCTCCAAGGTACAAGAGAAACAGCATAGTCCAAAAAATAATCCAAGCTATCGGAGAGAGAGGGATTCGAACCCTCGGTACCGTCAGACGGTACAACGGATTTCGAGTCCGTCTCCTTCGACCACTCGGACATCTCTCCCGGTGATTATGACCGTAAAACAAAACGCATGATGAGACCAAGAGGATTCGAACCTCCGACCCTCAGTTCCGCAAACTGATGCTCTATCCAGCTGAGCTATGGTCTCAAATATGTAAAAAAACGAAACGGAGAGGGGGGGATTCGAACCCCCGGACCCGTTACCAGGTCAACTCCTTAGCAGGGAGCCCGATTCGGCCACTCTCGCACCTCTCCAACTAACAAACAACAGAAAGCAAAAGGCAGATATACAAACGGAGAGAGGGGGATTCGAACCCTCGGAGACTTGCGCCTCAACGGTTTTCAAGACCGCCTCCTTCGACCGCTCGGACATCTCTCCAAAAAAGACATGACAACAAGCCACGTGATTTTCCGGCTGCTTAGCTATCAATCGGGTTTCAACTATAGTCAGTGGTCATATCTTTGTCAAGAACCCTGAGACGAGAAAAAAAGGCAACAGGTGTCTATTCATTGACAGTAAAACATACACTTGTCATCATAGTACAACTATGAGCTTCTTTCTATTTCGCAAACGCAGCAAACCCCCTTCGCTTGCACCTGAACAACAGGAGCATAGAAGGCAGAAAATTGAGACTTTGAAAGCAGGTCGCCTTGCTGCGCTTACTCTCTCTTTCACCAATGAGCTGATCGAAAAATACGGCCCTCGTCTGGCTGGAAGTGACGCCTCAAGGCAGGCGGCACTGCAGATACAGGCGGCCTATGAGCCGTTCTGTGACCAGAGTGAAACCGAGGTGGTGTGCATCGACACCACATTTCACTCGTTTCCCCTGCAGCTAGCCTTGTATCTCTACCCCGTCATCCTGGTGCTTCTCCTGATAGGATTGCCTTACCTCGGCCTCTTGCTGTTTCTTGCCTACCTCTGGTATGCAGCAAGAACGCTATATTTCTACAAACCCCTTGGAAAGCTGAGCAAGCCAAACGTAGAAGGGGTGAATGTTCATGCGGTTCTTGAACCGCAAGGGGAAGTGCGGCATACCCTGCTCTTCACGTCCCACCATGACAGTGCACCGCTTTTTCGCTACAACAAGCTCGATCGAATCTCGTATGCCAAGAAAGTAGCCCTGCCGATTCTGCTTTTTTTCCTCTCCGGCTTGTTCAATGCCATGCACCTGATCACCGAATTGCTGGAAGGCAGGCTCTTTGCCTTCTCGCTTCCTCCCCTTGGCATGGGAATCCTCTGCCTTCTCCTGTTGGGTGCGACGCCGTTGCTGTTACCCCTGAAAAACTTCTACTTGCAGGAGGGTTCTCCAGGGGCGGGGGATAATTTGGTGTCGGTCGGAATGACAGTACAGCTTGCCCGGTACTTCCACTGGAAGAAGAAAAGCTGCAATGACCCCCTCTCCCACACACGCCTGGTCTTCTGCTCCTTCGACGGGGAGGAGAGCGGACTGGAGGGATCGAAAGCATGGTATCAGAAGCATAAGGAAGAGATGAGCGGATCGCTCGTATTGAACTTCGATGCCATCTATCATGCAGACAAGCTCACCTTCCTTGAACGTGACATCAACGGGACGCAGAGGCTCTCCAGCCGCTTGGCCCGACGTTGTGTGCAGATCGCCAAAGACATGGGGTATGAAGCAGTCAGCGAGTCGATTCCCCGGCTTGCAGGAGGGACCGATGCAGGGCGGGCAAGTCTTGCAGGATTGGAGGCAACCACACTCACCTCTGTCGCATGGGACGATCGAACCAAGCCGTCGGTCTACCATACAGCCAAAGACGTAGTCTCGGCAATTGATGCCAAGGCGGTGGAGATGGCCTTGTCGATAGCCATACGCTTGGTGGAGCTTGTCGACTCCGACCGTTTATGGGAGGTTGATGAAATGCAGGGACCGGCAAAGAAAGAGGTTGAGAGCGAAGAACCGGAACTGGTTTTCACCAAGCTTACCCATCGATAGGATTGAGCGTGCAGCTTCCGTTGGAAAGGTCGTAAATGGTTGATGCACACGAGGCAAACGAGGAAGAAGAAAGGGTGCCCGTCAACGTCACCTCGACTGCGAACTCTTCTGAATCGATGACCGCTTGAGCCTCGATCAATTGCTTCTTGATGGGCTCATATAAATGATAGGGCATCGATATATGAAATGATGTCTTATCGATCAAAGCTTCGGTCTTGATGATTTTCAATACTTCCTTGACGCTGTCGGCATATGCTTTCACCAAGCCACCGGTGCCGAGCAGCGTACCACCGAAGTAGCGGACGACAAGAACCAGGATATTGGTGACACCGCTTCCCTTCAGTACTTCCAAGGCGGGCCTGCCGGCGGTATTCTTCGGCTCATGGTCGTCACTGTAGCTGTACAGATCGCCCTTCGGCCCCAACACAGCTGCATGCACGACATGATTGGCACCCGGATGCTGTGAGCGGCTCTGGTTCACTACTTCCTTGATGTGAGACAGGTCGGACAGCGGACATGCGATGGCGATAAAGCGTGATTTCTTCACCTCTATTTCGCACGTTGCTTGTTCCAAGAGTATCTGCATCCTACCACCTATGTCCGAAATAGTTGTCCCATGAAGAGGGTGCATACGAAGTAAGTGCTTCGGCCCTTTCATCCAACAACGAAATCTCCTCTTCGTCAAGTTCAAGATGGGAAGTGTAGATCAGCTGCCTCAGCTGCTCTTCGTTTCTAGATCCCGCCACAATGGTGGAAAAACCTTGGCTTCTTGCCCAAAGGAGAGCGAGTTGGGCGCTTGTACATCCTTTACGCTCGGCAAGGCGGGAAAGCAAATCCAGAAGATTGCGATAGTGTGCATAGGCCTCAGGCCGAAATACATAGAGGTCCTTGCGCCTGTCCTCTGGAGGGCTCGGATGGTTGCCGCCCAACAAGCCAAGACCCAGGGGACTGTATCCTACCAGGGCCATCCCATGATCGTGGGCATATTGGCGGTATTGCGCGATCGAGCGGTCCCAGAGAAGAGAGCAGGGAATTTGCAGGACCGTGATAGGAAGGTCTTCCAATTCCCTAAGATAGGAGATCGGGATGTTGCAGGCTCCTACCTGCCTGACCAATCCTTCCTTGATGAGAGAGCAGGCGGCACTCATGACGGGTTTCAACGCAAGCCTGCTGCTCGGCCAGTGGAGATAGAGAATATCCAAGTAATCGGTCTTGAGGCGGCCAAGGCTCTTCTGAACATCGACGCGGACCAGCTCCGGCTTTTTGGGCATGAACTTGGAGGCCAGCTGCACCTGATCCCTGGTCTGTATGACGGAGGAAAGCAGTTGTTCACTGAGTCCGTTCCCATACGATGGGGCGGTGTCGAAATGGCGGATGCCGGCCTTCAAGGCAAGTTTCAGGACTGCGCGGCTTGATCTTTGGTCCTGGTCAATCCAAAACCCATGGGAAGGTCCGAACTGCCAGGTGCCCAAGCCCAGCTCACTCTTGTTCATCGTCCTCTTCAAATACGACGCTCTTGTCCACCATGGTTTGACCGTCGAAGATGAAGAAACCTTCAAACTTCTTGCCCTCCAATGCACTTGGCAGCCAGTGGATGTCGTCCTCCCACATCTTGTCGTAGGGGATTTCGCTGACAGGGCACCAGAAAGGACGGGCCTCTTCAGTCTCCTGCATCTCTCCTAAGTAGGTGTCTGTGAAGTAGACATACCCTCGTTCACTCAGCCCGTCGCGGAATTGGAAGTTGAGTTTTCCTACCAGTTTGAGGTTGTCCACCTCCAGATGGGTTTCTTCCTTGAATTCACGCTTTGCAGCCTCCAAGGCGGTTTCGGTCTTCTCGATATGACCTCCGGGAGCGTTGACCAGACCCCGGCCCAGTCCTGTCTTCTTGTCGATCAAGAGGACTTGGTCATCCTTGAAGAGGTAGGTGATCACACAAACCTCCTTCGGCTCCCACAGGTCCCAATCGATCTGGTCGACGGACTTTGCATCCTTGTCTGTATCGTCAACAACAGGTTCCTCAAGGGTTTTTGCCTTCTTCTCTTCCTCTTTGGCAGCCTGTTCGGGATGAGCTTCGTTATAGCAGCTTTGGCAGAGGTTGTCGTCATGGCCGATGACATGATTGAAATCCAGACGCTTGTTGCACGATGCACAATGGAGGCGGAAGGGAAGGGCCTTGGCCCTGAACACATACAGCAGGACTATGCAGACGGCCAACACAAGCCATGCCCAGTTGTGGTTCAAATCCCTTGCCAGAATTGTCACCACCCCTACTTCAAAGAGAAGGAGGAGGGAGGCAAGGTAGATGGTCGCGAACCGTTTTTTCGTGGTTCCCTGAATTTTTCGTTGGGCAAAATTGAGCAAAAGGATGGCAATCAAAGCCCAAGTATAGTATTGTTCGATGGTTTGAAGAATCATGGTGCTAGGGTATAGCGTGCTCCTCCCTTCGTCAAGCTTGGGATGCTATTGTCGTTGCTTGCACACTCTTTTTGGAGTAAGCTTGCAGTAGTACCAGATGCTTTGGAGGTTGCCAATGAAACAACAAGATGATATTGCCAAGTATATCGACCACACGGTGCTCGCTGCCACTGCGACTCGCGACAAGATTGAACAGATTTGCAAAGAAGCCGACCAGTACAAGTTTGCATCCGTTTGTGTGAACAGTTGTTGGGTTGCTTTGTGTGCTAAGCTCTTGGAAAAGAGCGAGGTGAAAGTGTGCACCGTGGTTGGATTCCCGTTGGGCGCCATGTCCAGTGAGAGCAAGGCCTACGAGGCCAAGAAAGCCGTATTGGCAGGTGCTGACGAGGTTGATATGGTCATCAACATCGGCTACCTGAAGAACCATGACGATGATTTGGTGCAGGATGACATTGCCATGGTGAAGGCAGCCTGCGGCAATGCAACGCTGAAAGTAATCATCGAAACATGCCTGCTCACCGATGAAGAAAAGGTTCGAGCCTGCAGGCTCGCCAAAGCAAGTGGTGCAGACTTTGTAAAGACTTCCACCGGGTTCTCAACCGGAGGTGCTACGGTTGAGGACATCAAATTGATGAGAAAGGCTGTCGGCCCTGAATTGGGCGTAAAAGCTTCCGGTGGTATCCGCACCTATGCCGATGCCCGTGCCATGATCGATGCAGGGGCCACCCGGATCGGAGCTTCGGCCGGTATTGCCATCGTAGAGGGGCAGCATGGGGCGAATTGAGCAGAAAAGCGGGGGAACGGATTTTCTCAAGAGCTTGGGCTTTCCTACCTTGGATGTCCACGATACGTTCTCCCATTTTGATTTTACCCTGCCCGGACGACGGGTCCTGTTGATAGGGCCCATGGGCTCCGGGAAAACAGAATTTGCAGCCCGCGTCTGGAGGGATGCCGCCATTGCCCAAAAGAAGGGTGAGCGGGTCAGGAAGTTGACCAGCAGCGGTGAAGTGGACCGGCGCAAGGTGTTCTTCATCCGTTCCGAAATCGATGGTGCACGCTTTACCGAGTATCCTGAGGATGCCCTCTGTTATCGCAACGGGTACGTAAGTTGTGGTCGGAATATCGCCAAGATTCGGGACTCTTTCGGGCTGGAGCAGGTGTTGGCCGACAATCCCACAATCGGTACGTTCATTATTGATGAGGCGTCTTTCTTTGACGAGCGGTTGGCGTATGTGGTACGCAACCACAGCTATGAGCGGGGAGTCATGTTCATATTCCCCACCTTGATCCTCAACTTCAGGAGGGACTTGTTCAACTCCACCGCCCGCCTGATGTTGGACATCGCCACCGATGTCATTCCCCTTACAGCCTACTGTGAACACTCCGATTGCATCAACGATGCATTTTATACCTATCGGTATTATCAGGTGGACGGCAAGGAGTGTCCCGCTCTCTACTTCGATCCCCTGATCATCGTCGGCGGCGATTCCCACAAGGACAGCTCCTTGGAGCCCAATTACGCCGCCAGATGTGACGAGCATCACTATCTGCCTGGCAAGGAGTACACATTCTTCCATCTCAAACCCCTCGGAGAGATGGCCGCCCGCGGGGAGGAGAAGCCCCTGCTTGCCGAGCTTTCCGCCTTGAAGCATGATATCGAGCATTCAATGCTGTATCAGAACTTTTGCGAGCGGTACAAAGGGAAACAGGACGAGCAGATTTTTTTCAACGCACTCAAGCCGCAGAATATTGCAGAGAAGGCGCTCATTTTCCTGTTCTGCGAACAGAACCTGGTGCCCGAGGAGCTCTTGCTTCGTCTGGTCTCCAAATTGGATCTCGATACCACCTATCTGTCCAAGGTGCTTGCAGACAATAAGCGACCGGTCTCATTTGCTCAGCCCCTCTTGTTCTAGTGGCCTGTAAATCCTATTTCTTGAATTATCTTCGGCACTAACGCCGGGCAACTGCGTTCTCCTCTGTCAGATATCGCAGATATCCTCTCCTTCTTGGCCTTGCTGCTCGTCGTTTTCGCTCGAAGCTATTATACAAGTACTTGACTTTACAACCCACTGAAGGGCTGTAATGTACAAAAACATGTCACAAAAGAATCTTGAGCGCTACCAAGGCATACATCAGTATGTACGGAGGAGCGCCAGCGTCTCGCGTAGGGTGGAGACGGTCAAGTCCTCAAGCAGGGCGGGTACTTCGATGTTCCTCCTCCTGAGTTCGGAGAAGAGGAATTTCCAGTCGAGCACCCCTTGTCCTACAGTCAGGTCGCCGATCTTGAAGCCTTGTTCGTTGAGCCGGTAGTCTTTTACGTGGATTGCAGCAATCTTGGAGCCGAAGGCGTCAAGGGCGCTGCAGAAGAAGTCCTTCTGTGCCTCAAGGGAAGGTACTGCGCGACAACTTCCATCCTGTTCAGGAATGCCGATCCAGGGAACCAGGTTGGTAGGGTCATAGATGACTCTCAAGTGGGGTGTGTCGAACTTTTCCACCAAATTCGCCATACGCTTGATGGTGCTGATGGTGTGCTGTTTGCTTACTGCCTCCACCCCGACGATGGCATCGTATTTGACAGCTGCCTCCAAAAGGCGCTCGATACTTCGGTAGAAGACATCAAGCACCTTGGGATCGGCGGTACCGTGGTTGTAGGAGCAGTCGGGTGTCAGCGATCCTGTTTCTGTTCCGACCAGGGGGCAGCCAAGAAGCTTTGCGTACTTGAGGTGGTTTTCAAACCGACGCAGATGCTCGTCCCGTACCGCCTTGTCCGGGTGTACTGGGTTGATGTAGCAACCGAAGACACCGACGTAGGAGCCGTGTGCAGCGAGTGCTTCGCGGATTGATACGATGAAATCCTGGGTGTATGCATCGGCGTTGGGGGCTTGCTTGAGGACCTTCTTGAGGGCCAGCTGGATGGGAACGGAGCTTCCGTACCTGCCGACCTCGACGGCGAGTTCCTCGATGGTGTTGAATGTGCCCAGATCATGGGCTCTGAGTCCTATTTGTTTCATGGTTCGAATTGTAGGTGCTAGAATCGGAAAAGTAAAGGAATGGGAGGAGAGTGAGATGAGAGAGTTCACGTTGAGAAGCTTCAAAGCCGTAGGCGATGGCCTGAATAATGATAGTGAAGCCTTTGCAAAGGCTTTTCATGCGCTGGCCGATGGGGGTGTTCTTCGCATCGAGGCGGGGACCTATCTGACCGGACCCTTGCATATCAGGGCCAAGAATCTGGTTGTCGAGATGGAAAGAGGTGCTGTAATCCAATTCATCGATGATGAAACCCTGTATAGGCCGGTCTACTCACGGTGGGAGGGGGTGAACTGTTATTGCATGCATCCCTGCCTGCTCATTGAGCAGTCCGACGGACTTCTCATCCGCGGCGAAGGAATCCTTGATGGAAACGGCCGCCGGTGGTGGGAAGCAGCGAATAGGAAGCGAAATACCCAGAAAGGGCCGGTATCGCCCTTGGAGCATGAACTTGCCCGCCTCAACCCAGGCTATGAGAGCCAGAGCGGAGGCGGAGGAGGGCGGCAGAGCCAATTCCTGCGTCCTCCCTTGGTGCAGATCCTGCACAGCAACAATGTGAAACTTGAAGGGCTGACACTACAGAACAGTCCATTCTGGACGCTGCATCCGTTATACAGTACCAATTTGGTGTTCATGGGCTTGAAGGTGCTCAATCCCAAGGATGCACCCAATACCGATGGCATCGATGTCGATTCCTGCCGGTTTGTCACCATCAAGGACTGCCTTGTGGATGTCGGTGATGACGGCATAGCGCTGAAGAGCGGCAGCGGCTCTGATGGGGTTGCCACCAATGCGCCTACAACCGATATTCTCATCGAGGATTGCACCGTCAAGAGCGCCCATGGAGGGGCTGTCATCGGCAGCGAGACGGCTGCAGGCATCAGGGATGTGAGGGTAAGGAATTGCTTGTTTGATGGAACCGACCGGGGGATCAGGATCAAGACCCGAAGAGGCCGCGGGGGGGTGATTTCCAATCTACACTTCGATTCGGTTCGCATGAGGAATAATCTCTGTCCCCTCACCTTGAATATGTACTATCGCTGCGGCAGTCTCGATAGGGAGGATTTCTCCTTGGAAAAGAGAGAAATCACTTCTACAACGCCCAGTATTGAACGCATTGTCATTGAAAACTGCACCAGCGAGGATTCCACCTCTTCGGCCGCCTTCATCGTAGGGTTGCCGGAGTCCCCGATCAGGGACTTGGTGATCCGCAACTGCAGCTTTACCGTAGCAAAAACCGGACTCACACCGGTTGATGAGAGCGAGATGTATGAAGGTCTTAGCGAGCCTGAAGGGCGGGGTATCAGGCTGAGGAATGTAGAGCTATCTGTTGAGAATGTGCAGGTAAAAGGGGTTGAGACTGCCTTGGTTGTCGAGGATGGGGTTGAGCTCAAGAGCTAACAGGAGCCGTGTATTGCATGGTTTTGTACTAAGAAAACAGGCTGCCGATGGCAGCCTGTTTCAAGAGGAGAGCTCTTACGCTTCATCCTTGTTAAGCAATCGTACACGATCTGCTGTGAAGTCGATGGAAACATCCTCTCCTTCCTTGAAGACCTTCTTTGCATGGGGATCGTCGATCTGGACAAGAACCTCTCCAAAACTGGTGCTGACAAACGCTTCCAGGCTGTGCCCGAGGTAGACATTCATCCGTACCTTGCCTTCAATCTTGCCCTGCCCGCTCTCGACAATGCGCAGCGATTCCGGCCTGGCCATCAACACAGCCTCAGAACCCACCTCAACATTGTCGGCAGACCGTTCCACCAGAACATCCTTTCCTCCAAGCTCGCACACCCAGGTCTTCTTCTCATGCTTCTTGACCTGTACCGGAAAGAAGGCTGCCTTTCCTACAAAGCCTGCAACGAAGCGGGAGTTAGGATCCTCGTAGACCTCACTGGGCGATCCGATTTGACGGATATACCCGTCCTTCATGACCACGACACGGTCTGAAAGGCTCATGGCTTCAATCCGATCGTGGGTGACGTACACAGCGGTGATGCCCAACTCCTTCTGAATTTTCCGGATTTCTACGCGCATCTGCTCACGCAACAGTGCATCAAGATTGGACAAAGGCTCATCAAGCAGGAGAACCGATGGGGTGACGATGAGGCTGCGGGCCAGGGCGACACGCTGCTGCTGTCCTCCTGAAAGCTTGGAAGGAGCACGGTCTCCATAGGTGGCAAGGCCAACCAGAGCCAGTGTTTCGTTCACCCGCTTGGTAATCTCCTCATGAGGGACTTTTCTCAGCCTGAGGCCGTAGGCGACGTTGTCGAAGACCGTCATGTGAGGGAACAGGCCATAGCTTTGGAACATGGTGGCGGTGTCACGCTTGTTCGGAGGCAGCATGGTCACTTCCTCATTGCCGATATAAATCTTACCCTCGGTGGGCAGCTCAAAGCCTGCAATCATGCGCAAGGTGGTGGTCTTGCCGCAACCAGAGGGACCAAGAAGGGTTACCAACTCGCCGGGCTCGATGACAAAGTGAGAATCATTGACTGCAATTACGTCAGCCTTTCCTTTTACATCCTTGAATTTCTTGGTTACATGCTCAAGGGTTACCGATACACTTTTCTTTTCCATGAATCACCACCTTAGCGGGTTGAGATAGTTTTCTGGGTGAGCTTGTCATCACGGACCACGACCTGCATCAGGGCCCAAACAGAGAGGACGATGAAGATCAGGATGGTTGACAAGACGCTGGCAAGACCGAATCTGAGGTTTTCAGAGAAGTTGAAAATCAAGACGGTCAGGTGATTCCAGCGGGCCGATATCAAGAAAATGATGGCGCTGACTGCAGTCATGGAGCGTACGAAGGTGTACGACATACTGCTCAGGAAGGCCGGTCGGATCAACGGGAGGACAATCGTGCGGAAGACGGTGGGAACATCGGCTCCCAGGTCTGCGGCCGACTCCTCGATGGCCGGGTCGATCTGATGAAGGGCTGTGATGCCGTTCTCAAGGCCGACAGGCAATTCCCGGATGATGTAGTTGATGACGATGATTGCTCCGGTACCCACCAAAAGCAGCGGCTGCTTGTTGAAAGCCAACACATAACTGATACCGATCAAGGTGCCCGGGATGGCGTATGGAGTCATGATCAGCATCTCCAAGAACCGTTTTCCCGGGAACTTCTTTCGGACTATCAGCATGGCGCTGAGCATGGCAAGCAAGCCTGCAATCGGGGTGGCGATGGCCGCCAGGGTGACGGTATCGCGGATGGATGTCCACCCTCGAGAGAGGGCTTCCCCCCAGTTTGCCAGGGTGAAGGAGTAATCGATGCCCCAGTTCACGACAAAGCATCCTGCAACGATGGTTAGATAGAGGGCTCCAATGAAGCCAATGAACACCCATGAGCCGATCTGGAGAGCCATGCGCACCGGTTTGTTGGTCAGCTCGGTGAGGTTGGTGGATGGCTTGCCGGTAACCGTTACGTAACTCTTCTTCGACACCCAGTTGCGCTGGATGAGGAAGGCCGTAAGGGTGGGCATCAACAGGATGAATGAAAGGGCCGATCCTGCTCCGAGGTTGCTGCGCCCTGTTACCAACATATAGGCTTCAGTCGAGAGCACCCGGTAGTCGCCGCTGAGCAGCAAGGGGTTGGCAAAGTCGGCCAGGGAGTTGGTGAACACCAGCAGCCAGGCAGAGAGAATGCCGGGGGATGAAAGGGGCAGGGTGATCGACTTGAAGGTCTGCCATCTGGTGGCGCTGAGGTCCAGCGAGGCATCCTCGACGGTGGAGTCGATCTGCCTGAGCACTCCGCTGATCGTCATGAATGCGATGGGGAACATGCCGATGACTTGTACAAGAGTCAGCCCGCCCAATCCATAGATGGAGGTGTTCAGATGGAGCAGCTGCTTGCTGATCAAGCCATTGTTTCCAAAGAGCAGAATGATGGAGAGCGACAGGGAGAAGGGAGGAGAGATGACCGGCATGGTGGCCAAGGTGGTCATCAGTTTCTTCTGCCTGAAGCTTGTTCGTTCGATGAGGAAGGCGAACATGTATCCCACCAAGGTAGAGATGGTAGCGGTGAGGATGCCCAGTCTGAGAGAACCCCATAGGGCAACCAAATAGGTGGGAGAGAGGCTTTCCTTCCAGGTTTGCAGGCTGAAGACGCCGTCCTTCATGAATGAGAGGCGTAGTGCCTCGATCAGGGGATATGCAATGAAAACCAGTACGATGGCAAAAAGACCGAGGACCATGAAGCCTGTCATCGGGTCTCGGGTGAAGGTGAGAACCAGCAGGATTCCCAAGAAAACAACAGCTGCCGCAATGAAGAGGGTCTTAAGCAGGTTGTTGAACCCGGTGGCTGTGCTGGTGGGGACCAGGATCATGACTGCTCCGGAGACTTGGTAGCCGGTTTCATCGATGACCGGGACAAAGTAGACCTGGCTGTCGGTCACCTCAAAGCTGTTGGCATCCGGATCGATGCTGTAATCTGCTTTGTAGGTGGAGCCAAGGCGCATGGGCTCGAGATAATACACACTCTCCAGGGCTTTCTGGAATTCAGCATTGGGTTTGTTGGCATCAAATAGTGCACGGGTTGTTTGTGAACCGGTAAGAGGGACAAAATCGAAGGTGAGTTCATCAAAGGTCAGATAGAGGGCACGAGAGCCGGGGATGATGTCCTTGACTGTGGGAATCCACGCCTCATACGCCTCATTGGTGCTCTCTTCGGGTACTGTTTGGGCGAACAGTTCGATTTCATTGAAGTTCCGCTGCTCTTCATAGCTCCTGAAGTTGGAAGAGAGCGTACTGTACATCCAGAAATCCGCCAGCAGGAATATCAGTGCCGCAGCACAGAACTGAAGGATGCGTTTTTTTGTAAACATCGAATCATTCCGTTGGGACTACACACCCTGCAAGGGTTGCTTGCAGGGTGGTAGGAAAAGCCAAATTACCTGAAGGTAATTATCTCTTGTTGCCGATTTCGTTGGTCCAGCGGTCAAGCAACCTGGTCTTGTTTACATTGTCTCCGTCCCAAGCCATATCCTGATTGACGGTTTTAATCTCGGTGATGGAGAGGGCATCAGGATGCTTTACTGCACCTTCTGCCACCAGTACCACATACCACTCGGTGAATGTTGCTTGTGCAACGGGGCTGGAGAGGATCCAGTCATACAGCCTCTTGGCATTGACAGTATCCTTGCCGCCCTTTACCAGGGACATGGAAGCCAGCTCATAACCGGTTCCTTCACTGGGAGCGGTGATGACAACAGGAGATCCGGCAGCCTTGAGCTTGACTTGGTCGTGTGCATAGCCGATGGCGATGGGGATCTCTCCGGTTGCTACGCTCTTGCCTGGTGCAGAGCCGCTCTTGGTATACTGGTCGATGTTCTTGTCCAGCTCTTTCATGTACTCGATCATCTTGTCCTCGGTGCCGAAGATATCAAGGATTGTGGTCAACACGTTGTAAGCGGTACCGGAGGAGTTGGGGTTTGCCATGCGGATGTAACCCTTGTACTGGGGCTTGAGCAGGTCTGCCCAGCTCTTGGGAGCCTCAAAACCAAGTTCCTTGGCACGGTCGATGTTGGTTACGAAGGTGAGGGGACCAACATACAGTCCGATGAAGTAGTTCTCTGCATCGCGGAACTGAGCAGGAGTCTTGCTGGTATAGCGGCTTACGTACGGAGTGGTCAAACCCTTGCTCTTTGCAGTGATGTGGTCCAGACCTACACCGCCGACCCAGATGGATGCCTGGGGATTGGCAGATTCAGCTTCCAAACGGGCGACAGCTTCACCACCGCTTAAGCGGACAAAGTTCACCTTTATGCCGGTCTCAGCCTCGAAGAGCTGAAAAAGCTTTGCAGCAAGGGGTTCCTCAAGGGTTGTATATGCGTTGACGCTGCCGGTGCCGGCGGCAGCCGGGGCAGCTGCCGGGACAGCTGTAGGAGCAGGAGCAGGAGCCGCAGGAGCAGCTTCCTGGCCGCCCTGTGCAAACAGAGCAGGTACGAGCATGACAAGTACGAGCAGAATTGCAAGTGTTTTTTTCATTCTTTCCTCCAAATTGCATTCCGTCATCCACATGGATGCGGTCAAAAACAAAACGTGATAGATAATGCTAAGCCGTCGCAACAGAGCCGTCAAGCTAAATGCAACCAAGGGCCAAAACGGTTCACATTATCACAAAATCAATCTATGATAGTCGACTCGGCTGGTGGTTCTGAACCCAAGTTTCTGGTAAAGGGCAAGCGCAGGAGGATTTTCAGAGTCCACTTCAAGTTGTATAGCTTCTGCCTCATTGAAGAGATAATCGAAGGCAAGACTGAGCATCCGCCTTCCCATGCCTTTGTTCCGGTAGGCATGGATGATTCCTACTCCGTGAAGTTCCCACACTCCATCTTCCATGGCTGCGTTCAGCACCCCGAGGGCTTTGTCCTCAAACCGATACAGGAACGTTTTTCGATCTGCTTGGGAGAGCAGGTACTCCAAGGTATGGGAGCTTTCCTCCCTATCTTCTTCAAAGGAATCGCTTATTACTGCAATGGTGTCCTCTTTGTTTTGTGCTTCAACCAACTCAAGGGTGCCAATATGCTCCTTATTCATCCAATGCTGTTTTTCAAGGACCATCACATATTCGCTGCGGTCGAGCTCGGGATATCGTTTCTGCAGATACGAGAGGCCGCTTTGGCTGTTTTGTTCCCGTTGGAAGAGCACTTGGGAGAATGGGTATGCTGTATATACACAGATGGCATGCTCCATCAGGAGGGTGAAATGCCCTTGTCTGCGATGCTCGGGGTGGGTGAAGCCATTGAACTCCACTTCCTTGCGGCCGGGAAAGAACGCACAGAGGAAGCTGATGAGTGTGTTGTCTTCATACCCGAGGAAAAAACAATCCAGGTCATTGTATACATTCATTGCAGAGGAGAGGAATACACGATTTTCCAAACCTTCAGGAAGGTAGGAGACGTCCTGCAACGTTTCAATCTCTGTGACTTGCTCGTCGGTAAGCGTATGGCTTTGTATAATTTTCATGTGCTTACTGTAAACAAGAAAACGCCGGCTCTGCTAGATGAGAACCGGCGTTTGGTCTACGTTTTTCAGGAATCAGGCCTTGATCAAGTGTACCGCAAAACCGCTGAACTCCTGCTGGATGTAGCAGACCTTGATCTTGCCCTTTGCATCACGGGTGATGGTCTCTTCATTGACCGTAAACCCATGGCGACCCAGGTAGGCAAGGGTGCGCTCGATATCGAAGCACTTGAAACCGAGGTGTCCGAGCCTTCCATAGTACATCTTGGGCAGGACCTCGATGGTGGTATTCAGGAATGTGGAACTGTTGCCGACTTTCTTGACCATGCCGAAGGCCTCGAGGGCTGCAATGGTTTTCTCAGCTTCGGCGGCATTTTCGTTGTTGATGCCAAGGTGGGCGAACTCAAGACCCTGCAGGGTGACTACCGCTTCACTGCACAGTGCTGAAATTGCATCCCAGTTTTCTGCTTCGATGAGCTCGGGCTTTACCATCCAGGAGCCGCCGACTGCCAGCACGTTGGACTGCTTTGCATAGGAAGCGAGATTTGCCGGGCTGATACCGCCGGTGGGCATGAACATCAGGTTGGGGAAGGGGCCTGCAAGATTCTTGAGCATCTCGACGCCGCCGCTTACTTCAGCAGGGAAGAACTTGAGGGTGGAGAGGCCGCGTGAGAGGCCTGCCTCGATATCGCTGGGCGTGCAGACACCGGGAACGATGGGTACATTATTCTCAAGGCACCAATCGACAACGGTTGGGTTGAAACCCGGAGAGACAATGAATTTGGCACCGGCTGCAACAGCTTTCTTTGCAAAGTCGAGATTGGTAACCGTTCCGGCTCCCACCAGCATCTCAGGAACTGCTGCGGTGATTTGCTTGATGGCCTCTTCGGCGGCTGCAGTGCGGAACGTGACTTCAGCGCAGGGGAGCCCACCCTTTACCATGGCCTTGGCAAGCCCTACAGCCTTGCCTGCATCATCGATTTTTACTACAGGTACCAGACCGATTTTGTGAATTTGTTCAAACAGTGCTTCGTGCATGGTTTCACTCCTTTATTTCAATTATGAAACGTTGTTTCAAAATAATATTGACAGACCCAAGCATACCCTCTATGATTCCAAATAGCAAGAGGCTGTCAGTATTCCTGTCAAAAAAATCTAGGAGGCTTGTATGGGTAAGAAATATGTAACGTTTGGTGAGATTATGTTGCGGCTCAAGAGTCCTGGACATGAGCGCTTCTTCCAATCTCCTCTCTTGGAAGCGACGTTTGGAGGCGGCGAGGCAAACGTTGCGGTTTCCCTCTCCCTGCTGGGCAAGGACGCAAAGTTCGTAACTGCTCTTCCTGCCAATGCAATCGGCGAAGCCGCCGTCCGCGAGGTGAGAAAGTATGGAGTCGACACCTCTTCGATCAAGATGACCAAAGGCGGCCGCGTCGGTATCTACTTCTTGGAGACCGGTGCAAACCAGAGGCCGAGCAGCGTAGTGTACGACCGCGCGGAGTCTTCTATTGCTTTGAGCAAGCCCTCCGATTTTGATTTTGCCTCAATTATGGCAGACGCGCACTGGTTGCATGTGACCGGCATCACCCCGGCTATCAGCCAGGATGCAGCCGACAGCTGCCTTGTTGCGATGCAGCAGGCAAAGAAGGCCGGGGCAACAGTCTCCATTGACCTGAACTATCGCAAGAAGCTTTGGAATTACGGCAAGAAGGCCCCCGAGGTAATGCGCGAACTGGTCAAGTTTGCCGATGTAATCGTGGCCAACGAGGAAGACATCCAGAAGTGCCTGGCCATCGAGGCCAAGGTGGATGTGACCACCGGCAAGCTCGATATCGAGGAATACAAGGCTCTGACGGCAGAAGTCAAGGCCCAGTTCCCCAACATCAGCGCGGTTGCCGTCACCCTGAGAGAGAGCAAGAGCGCGGATCACAACGGTTGGAGTGCAGCACTCAGCGGAAAGAGTGGGTTCTATCTCTCCAAGCGCTATGAGATCACCGATATCATCGACCGTGTCGGTGGGGGTGACTCCTTCTCCGCCGGCCTGATCTATGCACTCAGCGAGTATGGCGACGACGAGCAGTATGCCATCAACTTCGCAGTTGCAGCTTCCGCTTTGAAGCACTCCATCGACGGTGATTTCAACCTGTCCACCAAGGCAGAGGTGGAAGCCCTGCTCAAAGGGGATGGAAGCGGACGCGTGCAGCGCTAAGCATCATGTGTTTGTATTGGGGGAGTGTTGTGATGACACTCCCTGTTTTGTTTGTGAGCTAAGGCCGGAATTAGTGCTGAACGGTTCAGTGTGATATGAGATTACCAAGTTTTGAATTGATGGGTATTGAAAGTTGCAGCATCCTTTATCATGCTGATCGCAAGAGTTTTATGAATCGGGAGAAGTACCATGAATACTGTAGTATTTGCTGAACATGCAACCAGTGAGTCGGTGGGTGAGGGTGTTTCCAGAAAAATCCTGGCGTACAATGAAACCATGATGCAAGTCGAGGTTATGTTCGAGAAGGGCGGTATTGGTTCAGTCCATACCCATCCCCATACTCAAGTGACCTATGTGTTGGAAGGTTCCTTTGAATTTACCGTTGCTGGGAAACCCGTTGTTGTTAACAAGGGGGATGCTCTTTTATTTGCACCCAATATACCTCATGGTACTGTCTGTCTTCAGAAAGGAGCCGTTCTGGATGTGTTCACCCCCTGTCGAGAAGACTTTCTCAGGACTTGATTTCACAAAACGTTTCAGTGGAGTTGATGGCTACTGTCTTTACCCAACCTTTACCTGACATTCTTGATGCCTGTATCCAGTATCGGTATTGTTGACTCAGATTATGATTACAACAATCTAAA
This sequence comes from Sphaerochaeta sp. UBA5836, assembly GCF_002432845.1. NCBI lineage: Bacteria > Pseudomonadati > Spirochaetota > Spirochaetia > Spirochaetales > Sphaerochaetaceae > Sphaerochaeta > Sphaerochaeta sp. UBA5836. The sequence continues at coordinate 32,226 of NZ_DJGW01000113.1, read as the reverse complement.
GGAGTTACATATGTACAAACATACAAGCATCATGGTTTTGGCATTGGTCCTGGTTTCTTCGTTTACCCTCGCGGCACAGCCGATTGAAGAGGTGCAAACAACAACGCCGGTAGCGGTTCAGGCTCTTACAGAAGAACCCGGCTCGACCGCAGAGGGGCTTCTGTATATGCGTGAGGAAGAAAAACTGGCCCGCGATGTCTACATCGCCCTCTACGAGAAATGGGGTTTGCGGACATTCTTAAACATTGCAGAGTCGGAACAGCAGCACATGGATGCCGTTGGAGCACTGCTTGCAGCACGCAATATTGAAGATCCTGTTGCAGGCTCTGATTTCGGTGAGTTCAAGAATACCGATTTGGCCGCCCTGTACAGTTCCTTGGTGAGTCAGGGAATGCAATCTGCTTCTGAAGCATACAGGGTAGGGGCCATCATCGAGGATTTGGACATCTATGATTTGAAGGAGTACCTTTCAAAAACCACCGATGAAGCAGAAATATGGGTCTATACCAATCTTTTGAAGGGATCGGAGAACCATCTGCGCACCTTTACCAAGCAACTGGAACGGTACGGCGTCACGTACACGGCTCGTTACATCAGTGATGCAGAACTCCAAGCCATCCTGTCAGGAAGGTGATTGAACAACAGCACCCAACACACTTGGCGGGGCGACTTCCTGCTCCTTGCTGTAAAAGGCGAATAATTCCTCGGTTGCCNNTATTTTGGTGACCGAGAATTTTTGTTCCTTCGGATAGATGTAGTACGTATCTTCCAGGGTGGACAGGTCGATGCAATCCCCCTTGCCGAAGTACTCATACTCGATATGGCATGAGTACATCGACAGGGGTGTCTTGGCAAGCAGGAACCCCTCCTTGCCGAACATTCCCTCCAGCTTGAACCCTTGCATGTCGTGGATCAGCAGAGCTTCCCCGAGGGGAATGTATCCCTTTGCATTGGGGAGGGCTTCTACATATACTTTGGTTTTCAGGTTGTAGGTTCCCCCCTCAATCTGGGCGCGAACCTGCTTGCGTTCGAACTCATACCAATCGGGGATGTGGGAGAATTCAGTGACCAAGTCTTTTTCATCATCGGCCTTCTGTACGGCCTGCAACTCACCATACTCGGTCATCTCCCACGCTTTATGGCAGGCTGAGCAACCGATGCGAGTCCCTTCGCTGTATGTTGTATACTCGCTCAGGCAGTGGGGACACTGATACAGCGGCTTGTGCAGGCCTTCGGCACGCTTTGCGTAGCTGATACGGATCTTGTTCTCCTTCTGCCACCGGTATTCATCGTACTCGAAGGCTTTCCTGATTGCTGAATTGATGTGTGAGACTGAACTTTTTGCCAAATCTTCCTTGGTGAACAGCAAACTGTAATCGGCTTCGATACGGTTGCCCCTGTCCTTCAAATTCCATGCAGGACTGCTCAGATAGTGCCCATGCATGTTGAGCATGACTACCGGCACCCCCAACAGCTTTGCCATCTTCCCCAGAGAGTCAGGCAATACTGCGGTGGTGCCCACCAAAGAGTACCGTGCCTCCGGGTACAGGGCCAGAACGTCCTTGTTGACGATAAGTACTTCTCGAATCTGCCGTATCAACTGCAGGTCGTTGGTAAACTTTCGTTTGCAGATGCCGCCGGCGTTGCGCAGCAGCCACTCACGCTTGAGAAAGCCGTCGATGGCGACCACATAGTTGGCCCGGTATGGAAAGAGGGCTGCGGTGGTGACTTTGAAATCGATGAATGCATGGTGGGTGCACAAGAGTAGAAACGGGGGTTTGATCCCTTCCATGTTGATACGGTTGATTTTCAACCGATGAGCCCACACAGTAGGATAACTCAAGAGCCAAGTCACCGGCCGCAGGTAGTGGCGCTGGCGTATGGGCTTTTTCTTCATATCGAATCGCTTGGCTTGCTGCAGTTTCTCAAATCCTGTCATCAAGAGCCATCCTTTAGGATGATATATACAGTATGGTACAGTCTGTCGATAACCCTGGCAAGTCCCAAGGATGAAGCCATTGGACAAGGGCCGGGATTTTTGTATGATGGACCGATGGAGAAAATTATGGACACCCATACCTTATACAGTCTTGCCAAGGTCTATTCCGATGCCGCTGTATCCTCTGTATTCTCAGAGAATGATCTCATCTGTGTCATTGCCGAGGATAAGACGCCCTACTATGTTTCCCTTGTCGACTCCGCCTTTGCCGCCTACCGAGGGGAAAAAGGACTTACCGGATACCTTGCCCTCTCCCTTTCAGACGATGAAAGCGACTCCTTAGAGTACTTGGAGATGGAACAGGTGCAGGAGTGCCTGCTCTGTCTTCTCAACAACTCAAGGGAGGATATCGAGGATGCCGATTACCAGGCCATCGTAGAGAGCGGAGTCTTTTTCGAAGACGGCATGTACCCCCAGTTCCGCAGCAAGCTGCAGTATCAATATCCATGGTACATCGAGCAGGATGAGGCCAAAGATCTCATTCTTATCTTTCGCGCCATACTCTTTGCAAAAGAGTACTTTGCATCCTATAAGAAGACGAGCAAGACAAACTCGTTCTCTCACTGGCTGGACTCTCTGAATCTCAAGGAGAGTGGGGGCAAGGAGTATATTCCCTGTATTGAAGAGCAGGACGGGGCATTTGTCGTGACAGCAAAGATTCTTCAGGATGAATCCTATGGATTCTCATATCCCCAGGCGTTTTTCACCAATGAGGAGAAGCAGCGATACTACAAGCGCATGCGCTCCAAGCCTGGAAAGATTCTGTATACCGCCACCGGCATGCTTCCCGAACCAATGTTGGGAGAGAATGGCGCGCGACCGCTCTTTCCGATTTATCAGTTGATCTATGACCCCCAGGACCATCAGATTCTCGACATCTTCATAGTGGAGGACTATGAAAAAGAGCATGGAGCCTTTATCAGCCATCTGCTGGAGATCTTTGAGAAAGCAGGAAAACCCCAGGCCATCCACTGCTTTGGCAAACGTACGCTTCCGCTCCTGGAGAAAATCGGCCCCCAGATGGGAATCATGGTGGTTGATGGCGGGAAGAATGAGGAGATTGACTCGATTCTCATGGATATGATGCATGCCTTGTTCACCGAAGACGAGCATGAACATCACCACCATGGGGATGGTTGCACCTGCCATCACGACCACGAAGAATAAAGGCCAAGCATGATATTTTCCCAGCATTCTCAGTCCTCTTCCCCTTGTTCGCAAAAATCGCCCTTGGGTATGGTATTCGGTGCCTGAAGATTCTCTGTGAAACAATACTGAAGGGGATGAACAACGTGGTGTTTCGTGTCTTTTTACCCACGTTGCTCTTTTCAACCATCACATCTTTCAATTTATTGTGGTATGCGGTTCTTTCCTTGATTGTGATGGTGAGCTTCTATCTGCTTCTTATCCCTCGCTTGGAAGCTGACAACCGCAAACGCGGTGTATTGGTGCAGGGGATTTGCCAAAGGTGATTTCATTTTCTTTGGAATGCCGATGGCCGCCACCTTGCATGGGGGAACCAGTGCAGGCATCGCTTCCCTGATGGTCGGTATCGGGGTGCTTGCTAGACTGGTGATAGTTCCGGCGATCGGAATCACCATAGCAATTCTGTCAGGCTGCAGAGACCTCGAGTTGATTCTCTTGATGGCAATGTATGCCATGGCTCAACAGATGGATGGAGACGCAGAACCGGCGGGCCAGATCGTCGTGTTCACCACCG
>NZ_DJGW01000113.1:27157-28455 GCF_002432845.1 Sphaerochaeta sp. UBA5836 | reverse complement strand
TGGTCACCCCGCTCGGGAACAATGCAGATGAAGACAAACTTCTCATCTGAGGCATTGGAGACCTGGTGGTCGGCGTCATCAGGGACATAGGCCACCGAACCTGCCTTCAGCGGATAATCCTTGCCTTCCATGTACAGGTTTCCCTTCCCCTCGACTGCATAGATGATGTGCTGCCAGGGGTGGGAGTGGCGGGGAGCCTTTCCCCCTTTCTCCAGCGTAAACATTCTCATCACATGGTCTTTCCAGCCCTCCTTGGGACCGACCAAAACCTGCTTGGTGATATATTCGGAAATCTGTTTTTTCTCGATGAGGTCGCGATGTGATACAAACATGGTGAAATCTCCTCTCTAAAGTCTGCCGATCAGGCGGTCCAGAACAAAATCGGTTCTAGCCCCGGACTCTCCGGTACTGGGACAGGTCCCGTTGCCGAGGAGCTGGTCCACAATGGTCTGGATAAGCGGTTGGGCGACATGCTGGGGCGGCTGGGGGACGGCAATGGTCTGTACACCCTTTTCGGTTGCAACGGTAATGGGTTGGGCAATATCGAGTACGGAGTAGGAAATTCTTGCCTTTTCAAGGTAGATATGGGTGACATCCTCGTCCTTGAATGTATTGAAACACCACAGTCCGGTACCTGGAACTCCCTGCTCGGTCTTGAAGTGCCCGTACACCAGATCATCTGCATGATAGGCCCTGCTCTGGTTGAGTCCTTCCCCGCATGCCTCGACAATGGGGCCGAACATCCAGTCGATGAGGTCCAGGGCATGCGAGCCTACATCATGGAACTTCCCTCCCCCGGACACATCAGGGTGCACCCGCCAGGTTCCTCCGCCTTGCTTGTCCTCTTCCTTGATGGACTGCTGCATGAAAACATGCACAGCTCTTACATCCCCATACTGTTGGCTGTCTATCATGCTCTTGATCATCAGGTACTTGGGAAGTGCACGGCGATAGTAGGCACTGAAAAACGGTACCCCTTGTTGTTTGCAAAAATCGACCATTTCCCGGCTTTGGGACGAAGAGATTCCCAAGGGTTTCTCGCAGTACACCGGTTTGCCGCTTTGTGCGACCATCAGAGCATATGTGTAATGGGAGTCGGGATGGGTGGCGATATAGACGGCATCCACTTCCTGGTCATCGATGAGGTCTTGGGCGTTGTCGTACCATTTGGGAATTCCATGGCGGAGAGCATAGTCACGGGCTTTTTGGGGCGACCGGCTTGTGACGGCAACCAAGGTGGACCCCTCGGCTTTCTGAAATCCCGGGCCGCTCTTGACTTCAGTGACCGAACCGCACCC
>NZ_DJGW01000113.1:11092-27147 GCF_002432845.1 Sphaerochaeta sp. UBA5836 | reverse complement strand
TCACTCCTCAGTCCAGCCAAGCAGCTTGGAAAGGCTTGTACAGGCTTTGAGTATCGAGGAGACAATCCGTTGTTTCTCCTCAAGATTGAACCTGAATAGCGGCCAGGAGACACTCATGGCTGCTATCGTTTTGCCGGTATAGTCCCTGATCGGAGCTCCTATACACAGCGTTCCCATCTCGTGCTCCTCGTTGTCCCACGCCCAACCCTGACTTCGGATCAGCGTAAGCTCCTGCTTGAGTGCTTGACTGTCACGAAGCGTATTGGGTGTGAAGGGCTTGAGACTCACCTTGTCAAGGTAGGAGGAGAGTTCACGCTCGTTCATATCACTGAGAAGAATCTTGCCGATGGCAGTACAGTACAACGGAATGGTCTTTCCCACCCGAGAGTACATGCGGATGGTGAACGACGATTCCTTCTTGAGGATGTATACCGCCTCGTCGTCCTCCAACACTCCCATATGTACCGTCTCGCCAAGCTCCTCGCACAATTGTTGTGCGACGGGGTTGGCGATTTGGATGAGATCGATGTGCTCAAGTCCGTGGGATCCCACACTGAACATCTTCAACGTAAGGCTGTAGAGGTCGCTGGGAGAGCGATAGACATACCCGAGGTTGACCAACGTAGAGAGGAACCGAAGCAGGGTGGCTTTTGGCAATTTCGTTTCCTTTGCCAGGCTTTCCAGGTTGATGGTTTGATGCCTGGCGAGTGTCTCAAGGATGACGATGGTGCGTATTACTCCGCTTGTTTGCATCTTTTCATTTCCTGAATCGGTTTCTTTCTTTGCCATCGGTTTACCCCTCAAAATAGGCTTTGGCATTGCCGAAGGAGATGTCCTGTACGACCTTGCCGAGCATCTCGAGGTCATAGGGAACCTCGCCCTCTTCAGCCCAGGTGCCGAAAATATTGCAGAGAATCCTTCTGAAATACTCGTGGCGGGAGTAGGAGAGGAAGGATCGGCTGTCGGTGAGCATGCCGATGAAACGGGGAAGGAGTCCCACATTACCCAGGATTTTCATCTGCTCTTCCATGCCGTCCTTGTGGTCTGCGAACCACCAGGCTGAACCAAGTTGCATTTTACCCGGGATTCCATCCTGATAGCAACCCATCAACGTGGCCAGGGAGTAATAGTCCTTGGGATTGAGGGTGTACAGGATGGTCTTGGGGACTTCGCCTGTGGCTGAGAGATTGTTCAAGAATGAAGAGAGGGATGCAGCCAGTTCCTTGTCATGAGAAGCGTCGTACCCTGTATCGGGTCCGAGTTTCTTGAACATCATGCTGTTGTTGTCACGGATTGCGGCAAAGTGCAGCTGCATTGCGATGTCCCGCTTTGCATAGGCTTTTGCCAAATGGGTGAGTACAAAGGTCTTATAGGCCTCCACTTCTTCACAGGAGAGTGTCGCCCCTGCCAGTTTCTTTGCAAAGATTGCGTTCACATCGCTCTCACTTTTAAAGATTGCGGGAGCGGTTATGAGCGCGTGGTCGGATGCTTTGCAGCCCATGCTTACAAAGAAATCGAGACGGTCGATGAGAGCCTCGACAACATCGCTCGCCCTCTCGATCTTCTTGCCGCAGGCCTTTGCAAGGCTGTCGATATAGGAGAGGAACGTATCCTTTTCGATTGCCAATGCCTTGTCGGGACGATATGAGGGAATAACCTTTGCAGGGAAGTCCTTCTGCTTGGCGATCTGAGCATGGAAAGCAAGGTCGTCGGCCGGATCATCGGTCGTCCCCACTGCATAGACTTTGAACTGTTTCATGATGCCTTTCACCGATAGGTTCTCGTTTTCCTTGAACTGTCGGTTGGCTTCCTCATAGATGGACTTTGCACTCTTGGTGTTCAGCACTTCATGAATGCCGAAGTAGCGCTGCAACTCCAAATGGGTCCAGTGGTAGAGCGGGTTGCCCAAAGCATGTTCCATGGTGGACGCCCATGCCATGAACTTGTCGAAGGGATCGGCATCCTTGCCGGTTACCAGTTCTTCGGGTATCCCGTTGGCCCGCATGGCTCTCCACTTGTAGTGGTCTCCGCCAAGCCAGGCATCGGTGATGGTGGTGAACCGCTTGTTGTTGGCGATTTCGCTCGGATTGAGGTGACAATGGTAGTCAAAGATCATTGCATCTTTGGCATACTCATGATAGAGGGTCTGAGCGGTTTTGGTCTGGAGTAAAAAATGCTCATCCATAAACTTTTTCATGATGTTTCTCCTTATTGTGTGTCCTTAGAGGATGACCCCATCCTTGAACAGTGAAATTTCGGCATACCCGTTTTCTTCATTCTTTGCCATCGCCTCTCCACTTGCAACCCTTTGGATGAGGGTGATGAAGTCGGCAAGGACTGTCTCTTCATCCTCCTGCAAGAGCCGTCCCGCATCGAAATCGATCCAATGCGCCTTCTTTTCGGCAAGTGCGCTGTTTGAAGAGATCTTGATCGTCGGCACCGGAGATCCGAGGGGCGTTCCACGGCCGGTGGTGAAGAGAATGATATGGGCGCCGGAAGCGGTAAGGGCCGTAGTGGAGACAATGTCGTTGCCCGGACCGTTGAGCAGGTTGAGCCCCCTCTTCTTGATACGATCCCCATATCCCAGGACATCGGTGATCATGGCCTGACCGCCTTTCTGGATGCAGCCAAGGCTTTTGTCCTCGAGAGTGGATATGCCGCCGGCCTTGTTGCCCGGAGATGGGTTTTCATACACAACCTGATCGTGTTTTACAAAGTACTGCTTGAAGTCGTTGATCAGGGCAACAATCTGGTTGTACACCTGCTCATCCACCGCACGGTTCATCAACAGCTGCTCCGCCCCGAACATCTCGGGAACCTCGGTCAGGATTCCCGTGCCGCCCATGGCAGTCAGAGCATCACAGAAACGACCGACCAGGGGATTTGCCGTGATGCCGCTCAGCCCGTCGCTGCCGCCGCACTTGAAGCCGACGATGAGGTTGTCCATGCCGACCTCCTCACGTTTGTCGTCTCTCATTGCCTCATACAGCTCGGTCAAGAGCCGCTTGCTCTCCTCAAGTTCATCACTGACTTCCTGGGTGGTGAGGAACTTCACCCGGTTCTCGTCAACCTTGCCCACCAAGGCACGGAAAGATTCCGGGGTATTGTTCTCGCAGCCGAGCGAGAGTACCAGGACACCGCCTGCATTGGGGTGATGAACAAGATCGGAAAGGATGGTGCGTGTCGCCTCATGGTCATCCCCGAGCTGGGAACACCCGTAGGGGTGCGACCAGACGTGGATCCCATCGTAAAAGGGTGCTTTTTCCAGATTTTGTTGAGCCCATGAAACCAGGTTTTCAGCAATCTTGTTGACACATCCGACAGTCGGGACGATCCAAAGTTCGTTGCGGATGCCGATGGTTCCGTTCGCTCTGCGATACGCCTTGATGGCGGGAATCTTGCCTTTCCATGCTGCTCTGCGCTGCTCCGCCTTTTGTGCAAACCGCTCTGAAAGCTCCTTGTCGTATCCATACTCGGCGTGGTCGCTGAGCGTGGTTTTGATATTGCTGGCATGCACATGCTCGCCACAGGCGATATCAGTGACGGCATACCCGATCGGAGCGCCGTACTTGATGACCTTCTCCCCCTTGACTATGGCCCTGAGGGCGAACTTATGGCCGGAGGGGATATCTGTCATAAGGGAGATCTTAAGGCCTGCAACATCGACCACATCCCCTTTTGCAAGGGGACGGATGGCAACTGCAACCGAGTCATCGGGATGGACCTTCAAAACGGAATAGGTCTGCATATCTGCTCCTCCTTCTGGTTCGTCAGAGAGCCGCAAGAGCTTCTTTCATACCGACTGTCCAGATAGCCTCGAGGTTTGCGGCCACCGCCTGCTCGAGTCCCTCGATCTTGGTCAGGTCCTGGGCCCACCAGGTGGTATTGGACAATACCGCCTTGGCAAGACGCTGTGCCTTTGCCTTCGGATCGTCTTTTGCTGCATAGAGGGATGCAAACGTTTCAAGAATCTCAGGGCTGTCCTGGATCAGGTAGGTCTCACCCGCCCTGCTTCCCTTGAGGGCTGAACCTTCATACTCGGTTCCTTCGTAGAAGCTGATCAGAGCGGAAAGGGCAAAGACCAGCCGCTTGGGCAGCTTGCCGACCTTTTCCTTGTATCCCAAGAGGGAAGGAAGGTTCCTGGTTTTGAACTTGGAGACTGAGTTCAGCGATATGGAGAGCAGCTGATGAGGATTGTAGGGATTCTCAAAGCGTTCCAATACATCGGCTGCATATGCCTCAAGCTCCTCTTTCGATCCATCCATCGAGGGTATGATTTCTTCGAAAATGCCTTGATACATGAATGGATAGAGAAGGGCCTTGTCGGCGATGCAATCCTGGACAGTTTCATGGCCGGCCTGATAGGCTGCCAGCACGCTCATGGTATGGGCCCCGTTGAGGATGCGGACCTTGCGGGTGCGGTAGAAGCTCATGTCGTTGGTCCACACCACATTCAGGCCTGCCTTGTTGAACGGCAATTCATCCTCGTGGAAGTTCTTGTGGCATTCGATGACCCACAGATGAAAAATCTCAGCCGAATCGAGCAGGTTGTCCTGATACCCCAGCTTTTTGCAGATTGCCTCGGCTTCGGCTCTCGGATACCCGGGAACAATGCGGTCGACCAGCGAGTTGCAGAAATCGCACGCTTCGTCGAGCCAGTTCATAAAGCCTGCCTCCAGATTCCATTCCTGTGCATACTGCTTGACGATGCGCTTCAGGTTGTCCCCGTTTTTGTCGATGAGTTCACAGGGGATGACGATCAAGCCTTTGTCCAAAGCTCCCTCGAAGGCTTGGTAGCGTTTGTAGAGAAAGGCGCATACCTTGGCGGGGAAGGAGACCTGCGGCTGGTCGGACAGCTTGTCACCGCTGTGGTAGCTGATGCCGGCCTCGGTGGTGTTGGAGACGATGAAGCGGAGATCCTCACTTGAGGCGAGCTTCATGTACTCTTGGTAATCATCGGCTTTGTACGGGTTCAGACAGCGGCTGACGCTGTTGATTGTGCGGTACTCTTCGACGGTCTTCTTGTTCTGAACACCCCTGAGAATGGTGGTGTACAAGCCCTTCTGTGCGTTGATCATATCGCTGAGGCCTCGATCCAGGGGCTGGACGAGGACTGCATTACCGTTGAAGTCGGTCTTCTCATTGAGGATGTCGATCATCCAATCAACAAACGCACGGAGGAAGTTGCCCTCTCCGAACTGTAGGACTTTTTCTTTTCTCTGTACACTCTGATGAACACTGGTAATTGACTGCATGGTCTATACTCCTTGTTGGTTTGTTATATTACGTGACTTTTTTTCTTCCATAGAGGAAATATGCCATTACGGCACAGGTGCTCTGTTGGAAAACGATGCCAAAAATTACCGGAAGTGCTGTTTCAGCCGGGAAGTAGGCGATTGCAAGGACCAGGGCAGCACTGATGTTGCGCATTGAAGAGGCAAAGGTAATGCTTTTGCTCTCTTCTACTCCAAGGCCGGCGATTCTCCCAAGGGTATGGGAGATGGGATATGCGGCCACAGCAAGAAATGCACATGTCAGGGCGATGGGCAGGTAGGCCCATGAAGCATTGGCCAAAAGCCGCTCGGAAACTTGGGCTGTATTGATTACAATGATGAGGAAAAGACCGATTTTGGAAAAAGGCTTGAGGCAGGGGGTGATATGGTCATTGACCGTGCCTTTGGTTGCATTGTTGATCAAAATTCCAGCTACCGAGGGAACGACCACCATAATCAGGAGAGAGACCATCATCCCGGCTGTGTCGATACGCACCGAAGTATTGGCAAGCAGACTCACCGTGTACGGGGTGAGGATGGGTGCAAGCAGGGTGGAGACAAGAATGAGGGTTAAGGAGAGGGCCCCGTTGCCTTTATAGATTCCACTCCAGATATAGCCGGTTATTGCAGTAGGTATGGACATGAGCAATATCAGGCCGGTTGCAATCTCTTGTTGGTTTCTGAATAGAGTGGAAGCGATGGCATAGGTGAGCAGTGGCATGACGAAGTTTGCACCGATGATGAATACAAGGATTGCTTTTGGTTTCTTTAGTACTGTAAAGAAGGCATTGGAATTGATCCCCAATCCTCCGATGAAGGTAATGAGTGCGAAGAGGATGGTGACCGATGGTTTCATCCACGCAACCCGTGAACCAAGCAGAAGACCCAGGATGACTCCACTGGGGGTGAGCAGCGGCATGATTCGGTCCAGTTGATAATTCAGGCGCTTCAGCGCTGCTTCGAGGGATAAAAATTGAAACATCGTTCCAAATAATACTCTTCTCCTCGCTGGGCTGTCAAGGCGAATTATCCTGTTGTTGATTATCTCGGGTTGGGAGCACACCATTGATGGACAAGCGGACTTTTCTGTACTACCGTTGGTTTTATCACAGGGAAACCTTTGATCAGATACTACCTATGGTAGTGGGACCAACCGAAAAGGAGCAGCGCGGTGAGTGATGCCCGATCAAGAAAAATTGCACTGGTGCTCGCCTCGATCCATACCGGCGCTTCAAACGAGCTCTGGTCGGAAATAGCCCATCTTGCCCGCCTTTCCCATACATCCTTGTTCGTATTTCCCGGAGGAAGGCTTGAATGTGAGGAGAATCAAGAGTACTTGCGTAATGCAATCTACTCTTTGGTGAACTCCGATACGGTCGAGGGGGTTCTCGTCTGGGCTTCAGCGCTTGCCGGATCTGTCCGGGTTGAGGATGTCCAGGACTTTTTGGAAACGCTCGGCCCCCTTCCCAGTGTCTCCATCGGCTTGAAACGGGAAGGGTATCCTACTGTCTCCTTTGATGCCTATGCAGGGGTGCAGAGTATAATCCTGCACTGCATAACCAAGCACAAGAGCCGGAGAATCGCATTCATCAGGGGACCGGAGAACCACTACTCGGCACAGGATCGCTATCGTGCCTATTGCGATACCCTTGATCAGACGGGATTGGTCTTGGACCCGCGTCTGGTTTCCGATCCACATCCATGGACCGAGGGGGCGGCAGCCTTGTCCCAACTGGTCGAGCAGCGGGGTCTCAAACCCGGCAAGGATTTCGATACCCTTGCCTGTTCAAGCGATTTGATGATGTTCGCTGCCGGAAAACAGCTGGAAGCATTGGGCTACTCGATTCCCGGCGATGTCCGCATTGTCGGTTACAATGACAGCAGTGAAAGCCATTTGCTTCGTGTTCCCTGTACGACGGCCCGCATGCCGGTCACCGAACTGGCGCATATGTCCTTCAACCTGCTGTCAGACCTGCTTGAGGATGGGTCCGGGCCAAGCTTTGACATTCTTCTGCCTTCGCACCCCGTTATCCGCCAATCATGCGGATGCACCTATTCGTTGGGAAGTCCCGAGCAGGCAAGGCAGAGTGTGGGAACACCTTCATTGTTTTTTGCCTGGTTGATGCAGAGCTTCAGGGTCCCGGAATCTGAAAGCAGGAACATTCAGAGGCTTTTGGATGAGGCCGACTCTGAGGGTGAGCAAGCCTATCTTGGCCTTGTCCAGGAGCTTGTCCATCGATTTCTCTATCGGGGAGGAGACCCGAACCTTCTCTCGGAGGCTCTTCATTGGTATTGCACCTTCTTCGCCTCAAGCTCATTCAAGGAGCAGAGAGCCTGTGCGCTGCGTGATCTCTTTTTGCGCCAGCGGGACTTGGTTGCGCACCAGCATGCCTACGCCTTGTCGATGCAAGCCAAGCACCTCGATGCGCTGAAGTGCGACCTTCTGGGTGTACGGAACATCACCTCGATACCAGCCCTCCTGGCAACACACTTGGGCACCCTTGGGTTGGAAGCCGGGTATCTGGTGCTCTATGAGGACGATGAGAAGAGCACTTATATCGGTGGATATGACAATGACATGCTCTTGGAGGAGAAGCAGACATTCGCCAAGCATCTTCTGCTGCCTCAGGCAATCCAGGAAAAACTTGTTGAAGGTGTATATGTAGTTGAGCCCCTGTTCATGGACAACCAACCACTGGGATATCTGGTCATCAGAACCACCCTGTTCAGCGGGAGCGTCATGGAAGAGCTGAGAACCGCATTGAGTTCGGCCATCAAGGGGACGTTCCTGCTCGATGCCGCCAATAAGGCGCGGGAGGAAGCCGAACGAGCCCAGCGGGCCCGTACCGAGTTCTTTGCAAATATCAGTGAGGGGTTGCGCAATCCTCTTGAGTCGATACTCCTGTTGGTTCAGGACAAGGATGAAGCGTTGAGGGACCAGGTTGAAGAACAGCTTCGTACAGCTTCCCACCTGTTGGACCTCACCCTTTCCTATACCGGAGCCTTTGAGTTGGAGCGAACCATTTTCAACCCCTCCGATTTGCTTTTTTCCTTGAAAATCTCCCACTCCTTCACCTATGAAGGGGAGCCTGACCTCCCCGTGCTGCAAGGTGATAGGGCAAAGCTCCTCCAAGCCTTTGAGATTGTGTTGCAGTACATCCAGAAGCAAGGCGGTCGGGTCACCATCAAGACCGAGCTGCAAAATCCCGGGCTGCAATTCTCTTTCATCAGCTCACAGGTTGCATGGAAAGCCTCAATGGGAAATCAGGATCCATCCCTCTCCCTCGCCCAACGAATTATTGTGATGAGTGGTGGATTGGTATCGATGAAAGACAATCAGATCATCTTCCGCTTGGGCTGGCCGAGCCTCGAAGGAGAAAGCCTTGCCCGGCCTTCTTCCACGCTGACCTATATAGGCGGTGAGCAGGAGAACGAGGTTCCCCCTCTTTTCTCCGCCTTCGACCACGTACGATTGCTCTCCTCCTCGTCGTTGAACAAGCAGAATCTTGCTCAGCTTGAAGGCAGTCTCCTTGGCTGGGACGGGCGGCGAAGCTCTGCAGAATTGCAGCTTGCCTTGTACCTGCTGGCACATCATCCCCTCCTCAGCAAGGCGCCGATGGTGTGCTACCATGCCCCACCGGGGTATGAGAGTCTTGCATCCTCGCTTGTTTCGAGCAAGAGCGGCAACCAAGAGGACGGGGTGTTGGTCCTCATGGGATCGCTTGGACATTCGCTTGCCGGGGAGCTGGGCATGATGGACAATGTAGTCTTGTGCGCAAGGCAGGAGATCGAAGAGGTATATGCGAACAACAAGGTGCGCCTGCTTATCAGTGATATATTCGATCCTGCACTGTATGAGCGGCTTCGAAGAATTTCTCCCTCCCCGATAGTCATTCTCAGGGAGCATTGGACGCATGAAGAGGCCGAACAGCTGAGCCTCATCCCCCGCCTGATCATCGCTCATCGCTTCGTGATGGAGAGCAGCGAATTCCTAGCCCGTATTGTCACCCTGCTTACCCACCAAGAAGTATTGCCGCCGTTGACCGGTGCCTTGGTCAAGCGTGCCATCGTATATCTTGGGGAGCATGCAACAACCCCGATTTCCCGCTGGCAGCTGGCCGAGGCGGTCAATGTCAGCGAGGACTACCTTACCCGCATCTTCCGCAAGGAGATCGGCCTCTCTCCGTGGGACTATCTCAACCGCCAGCGAATTCATCTTGCGACCAACCTGCTCAAGCAGAGCACCCTTACGATCAACGAGGTGGCCAGCCAGACGGGCTTCCAGGACCAGGCATATTTTTGCAGGGTGTTCAGGAAAATAAAGGGTATGGCTCCCACCAAAGTACGTTCTTCAACTCCTTGATCATCGGTCTTGACGAATGCTTCAAGTTTCTCTTAATATATCGCAGTGCGATGCATAGTGCTTCGATATAAGGTGGTTGTATGGATGCTCATATTCGAAAAGTCTACGTCCCGATGACCGAGACTGGTTTCTACATCCTTTTGTGCCTGCAGCAGGAGATGCACGGCTACAGCATTGTACAAAAGGTGAGGGACCTTACGGATGGCGAGATCCTGATCAGTCCGGGGACCCTGTACGGCAGTCTTTCCAAAATGGAGAAGGATGGCTTGATCCGTTTCATCCGGGAAGAGGAGAAACGGAAAATTTATGAAATTACCAGCCTCGGTATTGAGGTGCTGCAGAAAGAGAAGGAGCGGATTGCTCGGTTGTATAGGACCATGCAGGAGGAACAGGAATGAAAAAGCAGAAACGGGAGTTCAAGATTTTTACCATTGCCGAATATGAGCAGGAGCAGGAGTACCTGCGTTCCCAACATCAGAAAGGGTGGAAACTGGTTCACTTGACATTTCCCGGCATCTACCTCTTCGAGGCTTGTGAAAAAGAGGATGTGGTCTACCAGCTCGACTATCACCAACAGGGATTGGGCTCTCAGGAGACCTATGTGAATATGTTCAAGGATTGCGGGTGGGAGTACCTGTTTGACTTTTTGGGGTACAGTTATTTTAGAAAGAGTGCAGCGAGCATGCAGGGCAAGGAAGAGATTTTCTGCGATGAGGCTTCACGACTTGCTTTCATCGGCCGTGTCTTCAAGGGACGCATGGTCCCCCTGTTGATTCTCTTCTTCTTGGTGATCATCCCCCAGACCATCCTGCAGATCAGCAATCCGGGCTCGGATCCCCATCGCGCGTTGCTCTATTTTTACCTGATCATGGTTGCATTCTATGCATACGTTTTCATCAGGTTTACACTGCAGTACCGCACGCTGAGGAACCGAGCCGATTGAATGCCTGGCGGAGTCTGAGGGACGTTCCGGCAGTGAAGGCAAGCGATGAGAAATTGGTAAAGCCATTGTTGATGACGAGTTCCAATCCGGCATAGGTGATGAACAGACGATGAATCATGTAGTTGAATCTGCCTCCCAGGTTGAGTTGGAACTTTCTCGTTGTCTGGGTGGTGTCGAAATCCATCAACAGCAATCCATCCACATACCAGGGCACACTTGGAATGAGATAGCGGACCTGTCCCTCTAGATCCGCTATGAAAAGAATTCAAGCATCTTGTCCGATGCTCCGAATGCATCGGCTAAATGCTGGTAGTAGGCGACATGGTTTTCCGTATAGTAGTCGAGGGGCTTCTTTGCATGCTGAGGACAGGGATTCTTGGAGGGATTCATCGACGAATACGGGTAAAAAAGTCGGAAAAGTCCAAGAGCCGCTCTGCATAATCCCTTTTCTTCTGCCCTATGCTTAGGCTGTGAGGTTTACAAGTATATGGCAGAAAGAAGTAGACATACCCAATTAATGCGGGATATCAAGCGGCATAGGTCGGTCTATGTCCTTCTTGCAATACCCTTGGTGTATTACATCATTTTCAAGTATGTTCCGATTTTCAACGGGCAGATCGCCTTCAAGGATTACATGGCACTCGACGGAGTGCTTGGGAGCCGATGGATAGGGCTTGAGCATTTTAAGACCTTCGTCCACTCCTATTACTTCGTGGAGCTGCTGCGCAATACCTTGATGTATAGTTTCGGAAAATTGATATTCAGCCTGCCGCTTGCAATCATCCTGGCAATCGCCATCTATGAGAGCAACCACCCCAGGTTGAGCAAGGTTGTGCAGACCTTGGCCTATCTTCCACACTTCCTTTCCTGGGTCATCATGTATGGTATTCTTTTGGCCCTTCTGGCTCCCGGTGATGGAATCTTGAACGACATCATCAAGCTCTTCGGTGGCAAACCCATCGATTTTTTAACCAATACCAAGTCCTTCCCGTGGATAGTCATTCTCAGTGATGCCTGGAAGGAGATGGGCTGGAGCGCCATCATCTTCATTGCCGCCCTGATGGGCATCGACCCATCCCTGTTCGAGGCCGCCCTGGTTGAGGGTGCAAACTCCTGGCAACGGGTTCGCTACATCACCCTTCCTTCCATCCGACCGGTCATCGTCATCGTCGTCCTGCTCAGATTGGGAACCATCCTGGATGCAGGCTTCAACCAAATCTTCATGCTCTATTCGACACCGGTTCTCTCGGTTGCCGACATCATCGATACCTGGGTGTACCGCCAAGGCCTGCTGGAATTCCAGTTTGGACTCGCAACAGCCGTCGGTTTGTTCAAGGGGGTCATCGGCATGTTCCTGATCCTCGGTTCCAACCGGTTGGTCAAACGTTTCGGCGGAAACTCTCTCTACTAGGAGGAAGATGATGATGGCACACAAGAAACAAACCAATCGATTCACCTCGGTGACAGTGAAACCCACTGCAGCCGACCATAGTTTCAACTTCGTCGTTGATGTATTTCTCGTGCTTCTCTTGATTATCATCGCCATTCCCCTTTGGAGTACGATCACCCTCTCCTTCAGGCCCAACGACTATATCGGCAATAACTTGGAAGGAATGTTCCTCGCCCCTTGGAATTGGTCGACGGCAGCCTACAAGGCACTGCTGGGCAACGCCGGTTTCATTCTGGCATTCGGCAACAGCATCAAGATTCTCATCGGCGGTGTGGCAACAGCCCTGCTCTTGACCATTCCCCTGGCCTATGTGCTCTCCATCCCCAGCCTGCCCGGCAGACGGTATTTGAACCTGTTGGTCATTATTCCCTATGTATTCAATGTTGGTATGATTCCTTCCTACCTCTTGGTTACCAATCTCGGCCTGATTGACAAGCTTGCCGCAGTCTTTTTGCCGGGAGCCATCAGCACGTACAACTGCCTGATCATGCGCTCTTTCTTCGAAGGCATTCCCAATGAGTTGAAAGAGTCGGCACAGATTGATGGAGCTTCAGAAATTCAGGTATTGCTTAAGATCATCCTGCCTTTGAGCAAGGCAATCATTATGACCATCGGACTGTTCTACGGGGTATCGTTCTGGAATGACTTCTTCCATGCAATGCTCTACCTGAACAGCAACAAGCTGCAGCCGCTTCCGATTCTGCTGCGCAACATCCTGATGGCCAGTGGTATGAATGAATACGTAGAGGTGAATGCTTTCGGTGAGGCCCCGATTGCCGCCATCAAGGCCGCTTCGGTCTTTATGAGCGCCATTCCGATGGTCATCGCCTATCCATTCATCCAAAAGTATTTTACCAAGGGAACCTTGCTGGGAAGCGTAAAAGGCTGAGCCTGCTTCCTGGTTTGATTCGAGTAACGTTGGTTTGGTATTCCATAAGGAGGATTTGCTATGAAGAAACAGTGTATCGTATGCATCGCACTTATCGCGTTGCTATCTCTCGTCTCTCTCCCGCTTTTCAGTCAGGGTACTGCCGAAGCCGCAAAACCCGCTGGTCCGGTGACCATCGAGTTGTGGTATGGCGCCGCCATCACCGAAGCTGGACCACCTCCGGCTGATTGGGTTGGCTTTCAGATCATTAAGGATAAGTTGAACATCGATCTCAAGCTGACGGCTCTCCCTTCCAATGAGAGCGATCAGGACGTCAAGGTGCAGGCTGCAGCCGCCGCCAACAACCTTCCCGACCTGTTCATGGTCCGTCGCGATGTGCTTGCCCGCTTGGTCCCGCAGGGCTTGATTGCATCGGTTGATGACATGTATGCAAAGATGCCGATCCGTACCAAGACCCACTACGATGAAGTCAGCCGCAACCATGCCCGTTTCAACGGCAAGTCCTATGGTCTGGCCGATCCGGGTTCGATCATCAAGAACGAAGGCCTTTTGATCCGCAAGGACTGGCTTGACAAGCTTGGTCTTGCTGTTCCCACCACCACCGATGAACTGCTTGAAGTCATGCGCGCCTTCACCTTCAAGGATCCGGATGGAAATGGAAAGAACGACACCTACGGCTATGGGGCTTTCCAGGAAATCAACAACTATGAAGCTTGGCCCGGGCGCCGTCTTGAGCCGATCTTTGGAGCTTTCGGCGTGGATGGTACGTGGGACATGACTGTCTCTTCAGCCGGTCTGAACCTTTTCAAGCCCGAATTCTATGACGCCATGAGCTATCTGAAGCAGATGGTTGATGAAGGCATCATCGATCCCAACTGGCTTGCGTACAAGAAGGACGACTTCCGTGCGGCTTGGAAGCAGGGACGTTTCGGCATCATGCGCGAGCAGAATGCCGCTTTCGCAGCCCAGGCAAACTATGCTCCGTTTGACAAGAACTTCCCCAACGGTGAGTGGATTGTCATCGATGCTCCGAAGGGACCGAAGGGACACGCTTCCATCGGACCTTACACCGCCAACTTCCGCATCTATGCCATCAGTGCAAAGGCTGAGAAGGAAGGCAAGAAAGACAAGATTGCCGAGCTTTTGGAGTGGATGGCTTCCGATGAGGGCTACTATCTGCTCGGCTGGGGTGTCGAGGGCGTAAACTACACCAAGGATGCCAATGGCATTCCTGTGGCAGCCAACCTTCCTGATCCCAATCTTGCTTTCAGCGCTCCCGGCGGCCAGACGGTCACCCAGCTGCGCAACATGGTGTTCTACAACGGCGATATCGAGCTCTATGCCCGCTACCCGAAGTATATCACCGAGACCAGCAAGAAAGAGATGTCCGCTCTTGAAGTACTGCGCATAATGCAGACCAAGAAATGGACTCCTGCAATTGGTTCGGATACTCTTCCTATTCCCAATGCAGACCTCAAGCGCTTCTACGAGCAGGGCTTGAGCGAGTTCATCACCGGCAAGCGAGCCTTGACCAAAGACAACTGGAACAAGTGGCTTGACGAGTTCAAGAAGCTTGGCGGACAGGATTGGAATGACAAGGGCGTTGCCTTTGCCAAGGAAAACAACCTGCTCTACTAAGCGTGCTGAGTACATTGGTTCCGACCGCCTCCTTGTTGGAGGTGGCGGTCGGTTTGACCCCTCGAAAATAGGAATATACGCATGATGGACTGGGGTGAACACCTCTCGCTGGCAATGGCTCAAAGTGTGATAGCACGGTACAAGCCTATACATATGCGCTGGCATTATGAACACGGCTTGGTGATACACAGCTGCCTGCTGGTGGGAAAAGCATACGGCAGGAAAGAGTTCTTTGATTGGGCATACTCGATGTATGATCCACTCATAGCCGATGATGGCCGGATTGCAGCCTATAGACTGGGTGAATACAATCTTGACCAGATCAATGCAGGCAGGAATCTGTTTGCCCTGTATGAACAAACCAAGGAAAACCGATTTCTGCTCGCTGCAAAACTGCTCAAGCAGCAGTTGGCGTCGCAGCCCAGGACATTGAGTGGTGTATTCTGGCATAAGGAAATCTATCCTTGGCAGATTTGGCTGGACGGTGTCTATATGCAGGGACCTTTCAACGCCCAGTACTGCAAGGTCAGCGGTGACAGCACCGGATTCGACGATATCGTCGATCAGGTGATCAAGGTATACCAGACACTGCGGGATGAAAAGACCGGATTGCTGTACCATGCCTATGATGAGTCACGCGGCCAACGATGGTCGGACCTTGAAACCGGTCTCTCCCCCCACTTCTGGGGAAGGGCGATCGGTTGGTACTGCATGGCCATCCTGGATATTCTGGATTTCCTTCCTTCCTCGCATCCGAAGCGGGGTGAAATGGCCAAGATTCTGCTATCCGTACTGGACGCACTGCTGAAGTTCCAGGATGAGAGCGGAATGTGGTATCAGGTGGTGGATAAGGCAGGCCGGGACGGCAATTATCTGGAGACATCCTGCACCAGCATGTTCGCCTACAGCCTGCTTAAGTCTCTCCGGACCGGGCTGTGTTCCAATGACCTGTACCGCACCCGGGCTGTGAAGGCCCTTGAAGGGATAAAGTCTACGTACCTAAGAAAGGACGAGAGCGGGCAGCTGCACCTCGGGGGCATCTGCAGTGTGGCAGGCTTGGGAGGCAATCCCTATCGGGACGGCTCGTTCCACTATTATATCTGCGAGCCGGTGGTGGAGGATGATTTCAAGGGTGTGGGTCCATTCATTTTGGCCTGCCTCGAAGAAGAGCAGGGTCGATAAGACACATCGCCAAAGCTCCCGGTCGGGAGCTTTTTTGTCACAAATTGTTGCGATTTCTTTGTGTTTGTAGTGTTGAAAACGAAATGCAGGCATCGATTGCGCCCTTTATTCGGTATTTCGGCATAAGTGTTTTTTTCATAATGGTTTGTGTATTTTTAAACTTAATAGGTTGCCGCATTTCTTTGTTTGACAAGGCTACAGGGTGATTGTAGAATGATGCTACATAGACTCTTTGTGATTATACACAAAATAGGAGAGAACGGAATGAAGAAACTGACTGTTGTGCTTTGTATCTTCCTGTTGCTCGGAACCGTGGC
>NZ_DJGW01000113.1:0-10985 GCF_002432845.1 Sphaerochaeta sp. UBA5836 | reverse complement strand
ACCTGGGAAGGAATCCTGAGGGCGAGCAGAGACTACGGTCTGGACGTAAAATACCTCAAACCCGCTGGAACAACCGAAGCCGACTACCTCAAGGAAATCGGCAACCTTGTTGATGCTGGTTACAATTTTATAATCTGCCCGGGATTCAAGTTTGAGACTGCCTTGTTTGAAGCCCAGGACAAGTACCCCAATGTAAAGTTCGTCATCCTCGACGGTGAGCCCCACAGTGCCGACTACTCGGTCTTCCGTATTGAGAAGAATGTTGTTGCCGTGTATTGGGCGGAGCATGAATCCGGCTTCCTCGCCGGCTTTGCAGCAGCCCTGCAGATCAAGGAAGGTGACTTTGGTTTCGTCGGCGGCATGGAAATTCCTGCTGTCCAGAAGTTCAACTGGGGCTTCCAGCAGGGCGTCAAGTACGCCAATGCAAACTACGGCACCAAGATTGTCATGAAGCAGGAAAACAACCTGTATCAGGGCAGCTTCGACAACGTAAGCGCAGGTCAGCAGATTGCTGCTTCCATGTACGACCGCGGTGTTGATGTAATCTTTGCAGCAGCCGGCGGCGTCGGTGTCGGCGTCATCAATGAAGCAAAGAACCGTGCTTCCAGCGGCCAGAACGTCTGGGTCATCGGTGTTGATGTTGACCAGTATCCTGAAGGTGTCATGCCCAACGGAAAGTCCGTCATTCTCACCAGTGCCATGAAGTACCTCGACCGTGCTTCCTATGACATGATTGAAGCCGAGCTGAACGGAACCTATCCTGCCGGACAGATTCTGCACCTCGACGCCACCAACGACGGCGTTGGTATTCCTGTTGTGAATCCGAACCTCTCCAAGAGCGTGACCGATGAAGTTGCAAAGGTCTATGCAAAGATGAAGAGCGGAGAGATCAAGGTCGCCGCCGTCGGCGACGGACTGTTCAAGTAAGTGCTTGCTTGATGCCATCATCAAGGGCCACCATCTATCGGTGGCCCTTCTGTGCAACCTACGGTATTGCATAAAATACACGCCCAGCGTGTCCTCATAGGGAGTCCACCGATGAGTCATGTCATAGAAATGTTGAACATTCGCAAGGAGTTTCCCGGTATCGTCGCAAACGATGATATTACCTTGCAAGTAGAGCAGGGGGAGATACACGCCATTTTGGGCGAGAACGGGGCGGGCAAGTCCACCCTCATGAGCATCCTCTTTGGTTTGTACCATGCAGACAAGGGGAAAATTTTGGTTCGGGGAAAGGAAGCTCATATCCACAGCCCCAACGATGCCAATGACTTGGGCATCGGCATGGTGCACCAGCACTTCCAGCTGGTTCACAATTTTACTGTTACGGAAAATATCATTCTTGGAAAGGAAGGAAGATTCTTCCTCGACCGGAAAGGCGCCTCCAAGAAGATCAAGGCCCTCTCTGAAAAGTACGGGCTGAATATCGATCCTGATATGGTTATTGAGGATATCACGGTGGGGATGCAGCAGCGCGTTGAGATTCTGAAGATGCTCTATCGCGATGCCGAGATTCTCATTTTTGATGAGCCGACGGCGGTCCTCACTCCCCAGGAAATCGAGGATCTGATGCAGATTATGCGAAACATGGTCTCTGAAGGCAAGTCGGTCATTCTCATAACCCACAAGCTCAAC
Organism: Sphaerochaeta sp. UBA5836; assembly: GCF_002432845.1. Classification (NCBI taxonomy): domain Bacteria; kingdom Pseudomonadati; phylum Spirochaetota; class Spirochaetia; order Spirochaetales; family Sphaerochaetaceae; genus Sphaerochaeta; species Sphaerochaeta sp. UBA5836. Next base: position 9,350 of record NZ_DJGW01000113.1, on the reverse strand, counting down.
GAGATCAAGGCGGTTGCAGACCGCTGCACAATCATCCGTCGCGGGCAGTTGATCGGCGTGGTTGATGTGAAGTCGACCAGTGTCTCCAAAATGGCTTCCATGATGGTCGGCAGACCCGTCAACTTCAAGGTTGACAAGAAACCCGCACAGGTCGGCAGGGTTATTCTGGACCTGCACGATCTACGGGTCATGAACAATAAGAAAGTTCTTGGCGTGAAGGACTTCTCCCTCTCGGTGAAAGCCGGGGAAATCGTCGGTATTGCAGGTGTTGACGGTAACGGCCAGACCGAGCTGATCGAAGCCATTACCGGTCTGCGGCCTGTTGAGGGAGGAACCATCACCTTGGACGGCAACGATATCACCAATGCAGATATCAGAAAACGCAATGAAATCGGCATGGGTCATATTCCCGAAGACCGGCAGAAGCGCGGGTTGGTCATGGCCTCCTCGCTGTACAACAATGTTGCCATCAAGGAGTACTATCACAGCCCATTCAGTAAGAAGGGCCTTCTTGATGCACAGTATCTGCGTGAGTATGCTCAGAAGGTCATCGACCAATTCGATGTACGCAGCGGTGAAGGAATCTACTCCCTTGCAGGGAAACTCTCGGGAGGCAACCAGCAAAAGCTGATAGTCGGACGTGAAGTAGTGTCCGATCCCGAGCTTCTCATAGCGGTTCAGCCCACCCGAGGCTTGGATGTCGGTGCCATTGAATATATTCACTCACAGCTTGTCGCCCATCGGGACAAGGGACATGCCGTCTTGCTTGTCTCCTTTGAACTGGATGAGATTTTCAATCTCTCCGACCGGATTGCCGTCATGTACAGCGGGGAGTTGATTGATGTGCTGAAGACCAGTGAGACCAATGAGGAGGAAGTCGGTCTCCTGATGGCCGGCGTGAAGCGAAAGGAAGGTGCCCAATGAAACCAATAAAAGAAAAACAAAGCAATGCCTTCCTCGTCGCCGTGAGTGCAACAGTCTTGGGACTGGTGGCCGGCGCGATATTGATGGCTTTGATCGGCAGCAACCCGTTTACCGGGTTCTGGTATCTGTTCCGCGGTGGTTTGATGAACATCGAGCGCATCGGCAATACATTGGCCACCGCCACCACCTTGATGTTGGTAGGTCTATCGGTCGCCTTTGCCTTCAAGACCGGTCTGTTCAATATCGGAGCTTCCGGACAGATGCTCATCGGTGGCTTGTGTGCAACGTTGGTGGCGCACAAGGTATTTTTACCCCGACCACTTTTTTTGGTGGTGCTTATCGGTGCTGCTCTTCTTGGTGGAGCTCTGTGGGGTATCATCCCGGGCTTCCTGAAGGCAAAGTTCAATGTACATGAAGTTGTTGCCACGATTATGATGAACTGGATCGCCTATTGGTCGATCTACTATTTCATACCCGCCTATCTGAAGGGGCCTTCGCTTGAGACCGAGAGTGCGAGCATCGCCGTCAGCCAGTCCATGCGGTCTCCTTGGCTGACAAAACTCTTCAACGGCTCGTACATGAATTTGGCCTTTTTTGTCGCCATTGCGGCGGTACTTATTATTAAGTTCATTTTGGATAAGACAACCTTGGGCTTCGGTCTGAAGGCTGTAGGTTCGAACCGCTTCTGTGCCGAGTATGCAGGAATAAAAGTAAACCGCAATGTCGTCATTTCCATGATGATCGCCGGAGGCTTGGCAGGTCTTGCAGGACTTTCCTTCTACACCGGGTACTCACGCAATATGCAGATCGGGGTTATGCCTTCCCAAGGGTTCGACGGTATTGCCGTCGCCTTGCTGGGAGCCAGTAATCCCTTGGGTGTGTTGTTCAGTTCCTTGTTCTTCGGTATTTTGCAGTCCGGCAAGGGGTTCATGAACGCCATGACCAGCGTACCTCCCGAAATTGCCGATACCATCATCGCCGTCATCATCTACTTTACTGCAACCAGCGTACTGTTCAAGCGATTCTGGGATGCAGTGCTGAAGCGGCAAGTGAACAAGGCCGAGAGGAAGGCAGAAATGCCGGAGACTGCACAGAAGAAGGAGGGTCAATAATATGTGGAATACCCTGATCAGCATTTTCCCCTATGCAATAGCCTATACGATTCCCATGCTGATGACCTCCCTCGGAGGCTTGTACAGTGAACGGAGCGGCGTCACCAACCTCGGTTTGGAAGGCTTGATGTTGGTCGGCTACTTTGCTAGTGCCATCACCATCAAGATGACAGAAGCCACCTTGGGGGTGCAAGCACTTCCCCTCGGTCTTCTTGTCGGTGTGGCAGCAGGAGCCGTATTCAGTATCCTGCATGCCTTTGCCTCGATCAACTTGAAGGCGGACCAGGTTATCAGCGGGACGGCAATCAACATGTTGGCAACCGCCTTGACCGTGTATCTGGCCAGAACCATCAGTGGAAGCGGAAACGTCCGCATTCTCATGGGTATTGTACGCAAGAACATTCCCGTCCTTTCACAGATTCCCATCATCGGCCCGCTCTTTTTCAGCCAATCCTATTGGACCACCTGGCTGTGTCTGGTAATTTGGGCGCTTTCCTGGATTCTGCTGTACAAGACCAGTTTCGGTTTGAGGCTTCGGGCATGTGGTGAACACCCTTCAGCGGTAGCATCGGCTGGTGTCAATGTGCATCGCATGCGCTATTTCGGTGTCATCATGAGCGGAGCCTTGGCTGGTTTGGGCGGCTCGGTCATCCTGATCACCTACTCCGGAGAGTTCAATGGAACGGTAGCCGGCCTGGGATTCCTCTCCATTGCCGCGTTGATTTTCGGGCAGTGGAAGCCGCTGGGAATTCTCGGGGCGACGTTCTTCTTCGGCATTGCAACCACCATTGCAAACGTCAGCCAGGTTATTCCCTCACTGTCGGTTATTCCCCCCGTTTTCTTCAAGGTCTTCCCCTATGTGGCAACCTTGCTTGCCCTGGTGCTTTTCTCGAAGAATTCCGCTGCCCCGAAGGCGTCGGGCGAACCGTTCTAAGTAATTCGAATTGGAGGAATCAATGGATAAACTCATGGATAAGATGCAGGAAGCTGCAATGTATATCACGTCCCGAATCGGCAATACTCCGGTGGATATCGGCATGGTCCTGGGCAGCGGCCTCGGTGGCCTCGCTGATGAACTGCAGGACGCAGTTGCAATTTCCTATAAGGATATTCCCTATTTCCCTGTCTCCACAGTCTTTGGGCACAAGGGCCGGCTGGTGGTGGGTACGCTGGAAGGCAAGCGTGTCATGTGCATGCAGGGACGATTCCACTACTACGAAGGTTATGGGATGGATCAGGTGGTGTTCCCCATCCAGGTCATGCATGCCCTGGGCATCAACAATCTCTTGGTGACCAATGCCGCTGGAGGGGTGAACTCATCCTACAAGCCTGGTGATTTGATGTTGATCACCGACCACATCAAATTGATAGCAGACAGCCCCATGCGCGGTCCGAACTATGACACCTTGGGCGAGCGTTTTTTTGATATGACCAATGCGTATGACAAGCGCCTCTCTGCTTTGGCCAGGGAGGAGGCCAAGCGTTTGGGCATTACCTTGCATGAGGGTGTCTACATGTTCTTCGCCGGACCCTCCTACGAGACGCCGGCAGAGGTAAGAGCCGCCCGCATTCTCGGCTCTGATGCGGTGGGCATGTCCACCGTACCCGAAGCGTTGGCGGCCAGCCATATGCGGATGAAGGTGTTGGGCATCAGCTGCATCACCAACATGGCTGCCGGTATTCTTGACCAGCCGCTGAATCATGCAGAAGTGATGGAGACCAGCGACCGGGTGAAGGAAGCCTTTACGCTTCTGGTGCGCAATGTCACCAAACAATGGCCGGTATGACCAAAGAGATAGAAGATTTGATTCATAGACTGCAGTTGCAGCCGCTCGAGGGCGAAGGGGGATTCTTTCGCCGTGTATATACGTTCAAAAGCGATGGTGAGGCTTTGGGCAGTACCATCTACTACCTGATGACCGGCCGGAGTTTCTCCTCGCTTCACTATCTGCCTACTGCAGAGGTCTGGTACTTTTTGGAAGGCAGTGAAGCCCGACAGCTGGTTCTGCATCCCGATGGAAGTCATACAATGACAATCTTGGGGAAGGCGAGCGAAGATCATAATCCTGTCATTGCGGTTGAAGGGGGGTGTTGGCAGGGCACAAAGCCTGCTTGCGAGGATGGATGGACCTTGTGTGCAACCACCATGGTTCCCCCCTATGATGGGCAGGCCTACAGGCAGGGAGGTCGAGCCTTGCTCTTGCAGTATCCAACCTGCCCTGATATCGAGGCATTTCTGGGCAAGGAGGAGTGATGAAGCACGTTCTGGTCAGTGGAGGTACGAGCACCCTGGGAAAAGCAATCTGCAGCATGTTCATTGCAGAAGGGGCGAGAGTGTATTGCGGGTACTCCAGCAGCGAACAGAAGGCCCAAGAGCTTGTTCGACAGTTGGGCCCCTTCCTGATTCCCGTCCTGCTCGATGTCACCGACCAAGCAAGCATCGATGAGGTTGCAAGCCGGATCACAACGCTTGATGTCCTGGTCAACAACAGCGGAGTTTTCTCGGTCCATCCGGTGCAAGAGCTTCAGACCGAGGAGGTCCAGCGAATTTTCGATATCAATGTGACGGGTCTCATGCGCCTCACCAAGTGCATGATCCCCTTTCTCAAGGCCTCCAAAGGTTCGATCGTCAATGTTGCCAGCATCAACGCCTTTCATCCTGGTTTTGGCCAGACGGTGCACTATGATGCATCCAAAGGAGCGGTGGTCTCTTATACCAAGAGCCTGGCTCGTGAACTTGCCCCCTTTGTCCGGGTGAATGCCGTTGCACCGGGCCTGCTCAAGGCTCCCTATCTTGATGAGGAAAACCCGCTGAGAAAGCTGTATGAACAACGGGCCTTGCTGGGCAGTCTGGTCGATGCCGACCAGGTTGCCTTGGCTGTTCAGTTTCTCAGCAGGTGCTCGGCCATGACAGCAGAGGTGATCACCATCGATGCTGGCTATCTAGCGGGGTGATGTATGAAGATTCTCTGTATCTCTGATGAATCGGACCCGTTGGTCTACTCCAAGAACATCGCCTCCCGGTATGCCGATGTCGATGTGGTCATTGCAGCCGGTGACCTGCCGCTCAAATACTATGAGTTCATCATCTCCAGCCTGAACAAGCCGCTCTTTTTTGTGTTCGGCAATCATAATCTTGAGTTTCTGCACCAGTTCACCTCGAACGCCCAACCGATCATGCAATATGGATACACCGATGGGAAAATGCAGGTGCTGCCCAGCTTCGGCGGCGACTTTATCGATGGAAAGGTTCTCTACTATCGAAAGCAGAATCTTATCATCGCCGGCTTGGGCGGGTCGATGCGCTACAACAAGGGCACGCATCAGTTCACCGAGCGTGAAATGTATTTCAGGATGCTCAAGATGGTTCCCCGCCTTCTGTTCAACCGTATATTTCGTGGGCGGTATGTAGATATTCTGGTCACCCATGCAGCCCCTTTGGGACTCGGTGATGACACCGACCGTTGCCATCAGGGCTTTTCCACCTTCCTGACCTTCATGCAGTGGTTCAAACCACGGTATCTGTTGCACGGGCATATTCATTTGCATGATATGAACGCAAACCGCCAGCATGTATATAAGCAAACGCAGGTGATTAATGTTTTCCAAAGTTATATACTGCAGGACCCGAAGTTGGGGAGGGGTGGCAAACATGGGAAGAATGGGGAATGATTTGCTTTCCCAGACGAATGAGGATTTTGAAAAGGCCCGCAGCCGGGGCCGAATTCAGTCTTTGCTCAGTAGTCTGGCATGGAAGAACTCCGATTTATTAAGCTTTTATGCGGTTACCGAGCTGATAAAACCGCGAAACGAGACATATCTGGGAATGCGGACCATTCCCGTCAAGCAGATAATCGGAAGTGAAGGCCGGTATCAGGATTTTTCACTGGCTTTCTATCCTAAGAAGGAGTTGCTCAGAGCCCGCTGGAGGAGCATCGACAGGGCGGTCAAGGAGTATGTGAACCTGCCACCCATCTCTGTGTACAAGCTTGGGCAGTGGTACTTTGTACGGGACGGGAACCACCGTGTCTCGGTGGCCAAGACCCAGGGGGTTGAGTTCATCGATGCCGAGGTTGTTGAGCTCGACAGCCAGATTCCGCTTGAAGCAGGGCTCACGATGAAACAGCTGAGAAAGCGCGTCATCGATTACGAACGCAAGCGATTCCTTGAGCAATACAACCCCACCTTTCTGCCGATGGAGGAGATCGAGTTTACCTCTCCTGGTTCCTACCCGGAGATGGTCAACCACATTCTGGTGCATAAGTACTATCTGAATGAGGGCAAGAGTGAGGAGCTGAGTTTTGAAGATGGTGCTGTTTCGTGGTATGAGAACGTATATAAACCGATCATCGAAGAGGTGCGCAGGGAAAAGCTGCTTGCATCTTTCCCGGGCAATACCGAAGCCGACCTCTATATGTGGATAGTCAGGCATTGGGACAACCTCAAGCACATGAGCGGCAGTCAGGAAGTGAGTATCGAAAGTGCCACTTCCGATTACAAGCTGCGCTTCGGCAGAGGGCGTGCAGAGCGTTGGTTGAACCGGATCAAGTATTTCTTCTCAAAGAAGTAGGAGAAGTGCGCTCCGCACTTCTCCTGAGGCCTTCTGTTTTATTCTTGTATATAGGCGCTGAGGATGTCGGCGTAGACTTCCATCTCCTTGCCCAGCCTGTCGCTTGGCCGGATGGCGCCTTCCTTGCCGGCCAGGTGTACGATGCCTCCCACCGGCTGGTCGCAGAAGTCCAGCTCGTCGTGCACCCCGAACGGTATGTGCAGCATGCCCATCGACTGGGCCCAATAGAGCATGGCAGTCAACGTATGGGCACCTTCGCAGGTGGAGTTCGAGCAGCTGGTGAAGCAGGCAAAGAACTTGGTTTCAAGGCTCTTGTCCTTACTCAGCGGCAGGGTGGTGTCAAGAAAGGTTTTCATCTCCGCTGAGATGTTTCCGAAACGGGTGGGGCTGCCCAGAATAACCATGTCGCTTTTTAGGAGCGTCGAGGTACTTACGATGGGAAGTGCCAGAATATCTTCATAGAAATCATTGGTCGTCTCTTGTGTGTTTGCCCAAATGTGCAAATCAGGGTCTTCAACCCGGTACAGCCTGGCATCGACATTTCGTGCGGTCATGAGTTCCTTGAGATAAGAACCAATGATATAACAGTTGCCGCTGACACTGTGAATGATGATTGAACAACGCTTCATGTGGGGACCTCGCTTGTTTTGTTCTTGATTCAATAATACTACACAAAGGGAGGTTCGTGGAATAAATGCATCAGCACCAAGCGCTGTACAACCCCTCCCTCTCATCGATGAACACCTTGGTTTGGTACACTTCGCTGAGCAATCGTTCGTTGAGTACTTCCTGTTTCGAGCCGTCGGCGACAATTTTCCCGTGTTGCATGACCACGATACGGTTGATTGCCGGAATTATTTCACTCAGTTCATGGGTGGCCAGAATGATGGTTTTCCCCTCCCTGTCCAGTTGCTCCAATGTGCTGCGGTACTGCGACCGGCTGGGAAAATCTAGATTCGAAACCGCCTCGTCGAGCAACATCACCTGAGGATCGTGCACATTGGCTCGTGCCAGCAGGATTCTTCGGGCCTCTCCGCTGGACATGCGGTTCATCTGCTTGTCCCGAAGGTGCCAGGTATCGTAGCGGTGCATGACCTCCTCCATTTTCTGCATTTGCTGCTCGGTGCAGTGGTGGTGAAAGTCAAGTCCGATGGAGCTGAAGAAGCCGGAGGCGACGATCTCCCAGCCCTTGTAGCTGGAGTTGCACAGGTATTGCAAGGATTGGGAGACAATGCCCAGATGGGCCCTGAGGCTCAAGACTTCCCACTTTGCTTTCCCAAAAAGAATCCGCTTGGTTTGGGGGGAGTACAAAGGATGGATTTCTTCACTCAACAACTGTACCAAGGTGCTCTTGCCGGCCCCGTTTGGACCGATGATTGCAACATGTTCGTTGCGCCGTACCTGAAAAGAGACATCGTCGAGAATCGGTACGCCTGCACGGCGAACTGTGGCATGTTCCAGCTGTATGATGCATTCATCCATAAAAAAACCTCCACCGTGACTATACCACGCTGAAGGATTTTTGCCAAAGAGGGGGTGATCAAGCGTAGGAGATCATAGCCATGCCTTCATCCGGGTAGTGGTCCATCACCTTGGTTTCGAGGGTGGTGAGGGTGACCAACACCAATGCGACCGCAAGATCGGTTTGCCCATTCTGCAATGCTTCACAGAGATAGGAGTAGTCTTTTGAGCGTTTCTCCATCTGGGAGGGGGTGAACTTGATGGAGTTCATCGCAGTGTCCAGCAATGGTGAAAGGTTGTCATAAATGCAGGAGAGAATCTGGTTGCCGTTGGCGAAGACCAGGGTCCGATGGAAATCGGCTTCAGCCTTCAGATAGTCGGCATGGGCCTTGGCATCTTTCCGAAAGATGTGGGGGACCGCTGCTTCCATGCGATTGCTCGAATTCCATAGCTGGGCAAGGTACTCATCGCGATTCTCAAGACGGGAAAACCCCCTGGCGGCACTTGTAGCAACCGTGATGCGGACCTGCATGAGATTACGCATCAGCTTTGCTTGGCTGATCTTGCTGTTTACAATGGTGGTGGAGATGGACTCGACGTACTGGTCAAGATTGTTGCTCCTGACCTGGGCCCTTCTTCCTTGGGAAATTACAACCAATCCCTTGGCTTCGAGAAGCTTCAAGGCTTCGCGGATGGGACGGCTCGATGTATTGAACTGATCGGCAAGTACTTGTTGTGAAGGAAGGAATGATCCGCTTTTTAAACGATTGTCCAAGATCATCTCTTCCAAGGACGAAGCAATTCTCGCTGATTTTGTTTGTGAAATGTAATCCATTTCTTCTTCCTTGTTGAGCGAAACAATGTAAGCCTTAACCATGTCATACGTTCTAAGTTTGCTTACAGGTCAAATATAATATATTTACTAACTATATGCAATACTTGGATATCAAAATATTAATTGATGACATCAGTTGTAAATCGTGTAATAAGTTATTCATGTAAACACCAACATTGGACATAGGACGGATATGCTTCTTTCTTGTTTTGTACATACAGGCATTACAAGAAATAAGGCTCCTGACTAAAAGCTTTGCTTCAAGACGCCGAAATGCTTCAGTCCTTCAAGAACTCCTGCAGGTCCTTGGCAAACATATTTCGGTCGTTCTCGCCATCGACGGCTGTAATGATGCTCTGCATTGCAATTCAGCCCATCCTGGCTAGATGGCGTATGGCGGTACCTTTGCCTGCGTCAGGTTCCCATGAACGCTTGATGTAGTGGATCT
>NZ_DJGW01000094.1:0-27643 GCF_002432845.1 Sphaerochaeta sp. UBA5836 | reverse complement strand
CTACAGAAAGGCAAGTCTATTGGTTGCAATCTTGGCAAACTCAGAGGTCGGGAATTGATCGGCGAGCTGCTGGAACGTTGCTTTGGCAAGTTCTAGGTTGCCTTTCTTTTCCTGAAGTCTTGCCTGTCCGAACAAGGCTTTCGGAGCCTCGGCGGCTGACAATCCGAATTCATCAATGACCTTGGTATAGTATTCAAGAGCCAACGAGTCATTGCCAAGCTCTTCCGCACTTACTGCAGCGTTGGTCAGCGCAAGCGAAGCAAGGTAGTTCTTACCTGCATTCGAGTACGTAGCAATAAAGCTGTCAAGAGCCTTCTGATACTCCTCTTTCTCAAAAGCTATCATACCCAGGAGGTATTGAGCCTTGAGGCTGGGGTATTTGTTTCCCTTTGCAGCCAAGTCGTTCAAGCCGGCTACGAGTTCATCATATTTGGCCTGATACCCTTCATCCTCGGTTCCCAGTGCCTGCAGCTCGGAATAGGCGGTCTCCAGCAAATCAATCGAGTTGAACTGCGCTTGCAGGTTCTTGTTGTTGACTGAAGTAACGATGCCAAGCGTAATCAGACCGATAACTACAACTGCCAAGACAATAATGGCTGCCTTCTTGTTACGGGCCAAAAAGCTATTCAATGATCCTTCGATTCTTTCATTCAAGGTTATTTCAGCAGAATCCTTCTTCTTATTACTCATGCTACATCTCCGTTATCAAGGGTATAAAACACAGGCGGCTGTGTGCCGCCTAGTATGGTGGAACACAACCTTAGTTGTCTTCCCTATCCTCATCCTTGTAACGCATCATGTCTGCAAGGGAGAAAGTATCGCTGTCATCATCCTCATGGATGTATTTTGCAATTTCCGACTGCTGGGAACGCTTTACCAGCTCCTTGATGGAGAGAGACAGCTTCTGGGTGGTCGGATTGCATTCAACAACCATGGCGGTGATGGGATCGCCAACCTTGAACTTCTTGAGGACCTCATCGGTATACTCTTCATCAGGTCCGACCAGGTTGTACTTGCTGATCAGGCCTTCTATGTCACCCAGGACCTTCACAAATACGCCAAAGTCAGTCACATTGGTGATGACACCGCTGATGGTGCTGAACTTCGGATAGTCGTGGCGTAGGGTCTGCCAAGGATTGCCTTCAAGCTGTTTCACGCCAAGGCGGATCCGGCGGTTGTCGGGCTCGACACGGATGACCACAACGTCGATCACATCACCTTCTGCGCAGAAGGAAGACATATTCTTGACCTTCTTGGTCCAGGAAATGTCATCGATGTGCAGAAAGCCGTCGATGCCTTCCTCGAGGTTGACGAAAGCGCCGCTATTGGTGATTTTCACAACCGGCTTGGAAAGTGTCATGCCGACAGGATAACGCTCCACAATGGTATCCCAGGGATTTTCCTCAAGCTGTTTGAGGCCCAAAGAGACACGCTTCTTGTCCAAGTCATACCCGAGAATCTTTGCCTCGACGACATCACCGACATCCAGGACTTCCTTGGGGTTGTTGACCCGCTTGGTCCAGGACAGCTCGGAGATATGGGCAAGACCCTCGATGCCGGGCTCGATCTCGATGAATGCACCGAAGGTGGTGATTTTGGTCACCGGTGCCTTGATGGTGTCACCGACATTGTACTTCTGTTCAAAGGTGGTCCAGGGATCTTCCTGCATGTGCTTCAGCGACAGGTTGATCTTCTGGGTTTCGGGATCGATGTTGATAAGCCTGAGCTGTACAACCTGTCCCTTCTTCACGAAATCCTTCGGACGGGTGACATGGCCCCAGCTCATGTCATTGATATGCAACAGTCCATCAAAACCGCCAAGGTCAATGAAGGCACCGAAGGAGGTAAAGGATTTGACCACACCTTCGACAACGTCACCGATCTGAACGGTGGAGAAGAACTTCTCTTTATTTTCCTTGATTTTCTGGTCAAGGTACTCACGTCTGTTCACCACGCTCTTGAGCTTGGTGCCGCCGTGGAACTTATCGATGATGAAGTAATCAGTTACTCCGATCAAAGTCTCCGGTTCCTCGACACGAACTACGTCAGCCTTGGAGAGGGGGCAGAACCCCTTGTACTCGCCTCCGAGATCGATCTCGAAGCCACCCTTGATCACTTTCTCAAATTTGCCCAAAACGGGAGATCTGCTTTCAGCAGCAGCCTTCAGCTCATCAGTGCGTTCCTTGAAATCGGCACGCTTCTTGGAAACGACGATCTGACCGCCCTTCCCTTCCTTATTGATGATGACGACTTTCACTTCTTCACCAACTTCAGGAATAGATGCGAACTCATCACGAGAGATGCGACCCTCGCTCTTGTAACCGACATCCACGAATACATACTCGTTGTTTACCTGGACAACAGTACCGGCCACGAGTTGACCGTCTTCGATTCCATCAAGAGATTTAAGATACTCCTCCTGCAGCATATCCTGCATTTTGGTCTTCTTTTCATCCATTTCTTGTTCTTCAGCCACTTGATTTCTCCTGATCCTAAATTTACCTATTTACTTCGCTTTAAGCGTAAAAATAGCAGATAACACTTTCTCACAAACTTGCACCATAGTCAAGTGCGAGGTATCGATATAGAGGGCTCCATCGGCCACTTGCAAAGCCCCTACAGGCTTGGTCCTGTCGATATGGTCGCGCTCCTGTATCTCTTTGAGCACCGTCTCATAGTCCGGCCCGTCGGGATGCTGCTTGAACCTGCGCTCGGCCCGTACCTCCGGTTTTGCATCGAAATAACACTTAAGATCGGCATCGGGGAAGACAACCGTAGCGACATCCCTGCCCTCAACCACGACATCCATATCCTTTGAAATTCTTCTCAGCTGCTCGTTCACATGCTCGCGCAGTGGAGGATACGCAGAAATCTTGGCAACAAAGCGATCGACCTCACTGGTATGGAGCTTGTCCTCGATATCCTCACCTTCCACGCAGATACGGCCACCATCGACTGCGAGGACATGCTGTCTGGCGGTCTCAAGCACCGAGGGAAAATCCATGGGGTCTTTGCCCTCTTGGATATGCAGGAAGGTATAGGCACGATAGAAGGAGCCTGAATTCAGATAATAGAAGTTGCAGGACTGAGCAATCATTTTTGCAATGGTGCTCTTGCCCACCCCGGCCGGTCCGTCGATTGCAACTACCATGAGACTTTCCTCTTCTTCACCGGCTCAGTCTCACCTTTGAGCATAGCCTCGATTTCCGAAGGGTACACCGGGCGGTACTGACCGGGCTGCATGTCTCCAAGTTCGATGCACCCGATTCTTGTACGTACGAGCTGTTTCACATCGTATCCGAAGTAACTGAAAATCTTCCGAATTTCACGATTCTTGCCTTCGGTGAGGATGATCTTCACCCACTTCTTGGAAAGAATCTCAAAACGCTTGATACGATACGGCTGGGGGATATCGATGTAGACACCTTTCAAAGCTTCCTCAAGGTCTTCCCTTCTTACCTCGGTGGAACAGCTGACCAGGTACTCCTTCTCAATCTCGCGGGAAGGATGCATCACCTTCTGGGCTACATCACCGTCATTGGTGAAGAGAATCAAGCCGGTGGACTCCTTGTCGAGCCTGCCGATATGGAACAGCAGATTCTTGTCGGCGATGTCGATCAGGTCGCGGGCGTAAAGCTTCTCATTGGGGTCGTAGTTCGTGCAGACATACCCTCGTGGTTTATACAGGGCGTAGTAGTAGGTCCTGTCTGCAGGCTCGATGAGTTGGTCATCGACCATGACAACGTCTTCCTCATTGACCTTGGTACCAAGCTCGGTCACCCGTTTGGTATTGATCGTCACTCTTCCGGCGGTGATCAGGGTTTCGCAAAACCTCCGTGAACCGCAACCGCTCTTTGCCATATAGGCCTGCAGGCGAATCGGATATTCCAATTTCATTCTGTCTCAATCTCCTGTGTCGTCTCCGTTTCAAACCGCAAACGGTCAATATCCGAAAGCTTGGGTAGAGCACTTATACTGCTCAAGTTGAATTCGAAGAGGAATTTTCTTGACGTTCCATACAAACAAGGATGGCCGGGAACGTCCTTTCGGCCAACCACTTTGATATACTCCCGCTCCCTGAGCAACCTGATGATGGTGTCGCTGGCTACACCGCGGATATTGTCGATCTCCCTGCGGGTGATCGGTTGGCTGTAGGCAACTATGGAGAGCGTTTCCAGAGCAGCACGGGATAGGCGCCTGTCGACACGTTTGCCGTAACAGGAACGCAACTTGTCGTGCAAATCGGAAGAAGGGAGAAAGTGATAGGAACCTTGGCTTTCAACAAGATCAAGCCCATGGAGAAAGAGTGCGTAATGCTCCTTGATTTCTGCAAGGGCAGCCGTGGCTGTCTCTGCAGTGAAGGATGTCATTTTCATCAGCTTTTCCAAGCTCACCGGCTCATTCTCCAAGAAGAGAATTACTTCCAACAAACGGGCCTCTGTACTCAAGAGGGGGCCTTGACCCGGCATCACATCGCCGGTTTGCCTCTTCTTATCCACCACCAACGCTCCTATTCATCATCGTCGAGGAAGATTTGCTCAACCTCACTCTCATCATCATACAGAAAAACCCGACCAGCGTCAGTAGTTGCACGATCAGATTCTGCATCTTGCATAGAATCTTCTGCTAAAAATTCCTGCTCTTCCTCTTCTGTTATCGGATTATCGGGAAACTCCTGGAGCTCAAGGTCGTCATCGTCATCATAAAACTGGTTGAAATCAAGAGCGAAAGCCTCGTCACGGCGACGGATCAAGATCGGTCCATAGGGTTCTGTCTGCACCAAGGTGATCATACGAAGCTTGCAAGCATCCAGAATCGCCATGAAGGAACAGATGATGTGCAAGGGTGAATCGAGATGGATGATAAGATCCTCTATACTGATATATTCCTTGGTTTCAAACAACTCCTGCATCAGGGCAATCTTCTCGTTGACGGTAACGGATTCATACACATTGAACACCTTGTTCGGTGTAATGGTTGTCATCAACCGGGAGAAAGTTGCAAGCAAATCCTGCAGCGTAACATCACAAAACAACTCCTCATCCCCAAAAGGCAACCTGAACTGCGAGCTCTTGCGACTGATGAAAAGTTCCCCTGAGCCGGATGTATTGGTCAACAGTTCCGTATATTTCCTAAATTTCTGGTACTCCAGCAAGCGCTCGACCAACTCCTGCCTTGGATCCTCGTACTCCTCATCAAACTCCAAATCAACAGGGAGCAACATCCTGCTCTTGATATACAGAAGGTCGGCAGCCATTTTGTAGAATTGGGTCAAATCGGAGAGTTCGGTGATCTCTTCCTGTCTCAGGTACGCAAGAAACTGGTCGGTTATCGCACTGATGGGAATGTCATAAATGTTGATTTCGCTCTTTTGAATCAAAAAAAGAAGGAGGTCCAGGGGACCGTCAAAAATGGGGGTATGAAAAGTTTTCCCACCCCCGGATTCAACGTATTGCTTATCTTGATTCATCACTGCCGTCACCCATGAAATGAGTATACCCAAGCAATGGCTTGTTGACAAGGAAGCGCTCGCTAGTCAAGTGAAGGCGGTGCTTTGGCCTCATCCTTTCCAGTTTTTGGTTCCCGTACTTTCTTGGGGAACATGAGAGCGCGCAGCTTGGCATCCAAATCCGCTACAATATCGGGATTGTCCTTGAGGAAATCCAGGGTCTTGTCCCTGCCCTGCCCGATCTTCTCACCGTTGTAGGAGTACCACGAACCGCTCTTCTCCAGCATCTCGTACTTGAGTGCGGCATCGAGCACGCTGGAAATGTAGCTAATCCCCTCGCCGAACATAAGATCGAGTTCAACCTTCTTGAAGGGAGGAGAAACCTTGTTCTTGACGACCTTGATGCGGATCCTGTTGCCGATTATTTCATCGGCTCCCTTGCTCAGGGATTCTATCTTGCGGACCTCGATACGTACCGAAGCATAAAACTTCAAGGCATTGCCACCGGTGGTTGTCTCGGGATTTCCGAACATGACACCGATCTTCATACGGATCTGATTGATGAAAATGATGGTGGTATTGCTCTTGGAAAGCAGACCGGTCAACTTTCTGAGCGCCTGGCTCATCAGACGAGCCTGCAATCCCATGTGGCTGTCGCCCATATCCCCGTCGATTTCCGCCTGGGGGGTCAACGCCGCCACCGAGTCCACTACTATGACATCCACCGCTCCACTGCGGACCAGTGACTCGGCAATCTCAAGGGCTTGCTCACCGCTGTCCGGCTGGCTTATCCACAATTCGTCAATGTTCACCCCCAGCTTCTTTGCATAACTGGGATCCATTGCGTGTTCGGCATCGATGAATGCAGCGATGCCTCCGGCTTTTTGGCTCTCGGCAATCGCATGCAAAGCCAACGTTGTCTTGCCGCTGCTTTCAGGACCATAGATTTCAATGACCCTGCCTTTTGGATACCCACCAATACCGAGCGCCTCATCAAGCAACAATGAGCCTGAGGGGATGTAACCGATGTCCAAGGACTCCTCGCTGTCACCCAACTTCATCAAGGAACCCTTGCCGAACTGCTTGTCGATCTGGATTCTTGCGGCTTCCAGTGCCTCTCGTTTTTGGTTGAGGTCGGTAGGAAACGTCGATTCTTTATTTTTTGCCATAGTATGCTCCTCAGGCTTTCCAAGCCCTTTGCCCTACAAAGAGGCGCTCAGGTCGTATTTGCTTCACATCAAGCTTCCAGTACAAAGGTGACCGGTCCGTCATTCGTATACGAAACATCCATATGCGCTCCAAAGCGTCCGCCGGCCACAACAAAACCCATCGAACGGAAAAGATCCAAGGCGGCCTCATACAAGACCTCTGCCTCCTTGGGATCTGCCGCATCATCATACGAAGGGCGATTCCCCTTATGCAGGTTTGCCAGCAAAGTGAACTGGCTTACCACCAACAGCTGCCCCCCAACCTCACCCAAGGCCTTGTTCATCTTACCCGCATCATCGGCAAAGACGCGAAGCTTGACAATTTTTTGGCACAACCACGTGAGGTTTTGATACGAATCTCCCTTTCCAATCCCAAGGTACACCAACAAGCCGTGCTCGATGCTGCCCACTACCTCTTGATCAACGGCAACTTGAGCCCGACGTACCCGTTGGATTACCGCTTTCATGCCTTTGCTTGTTCCATCATCGCCCGAACAAAAGCAGGACGATCTTGTTCGCAAAAAAATGCACTGCCGCAGACTGCAACATCGGCACCCAGCTTTGCAATGGTTGCAACTGTTGACAGGTTGATGCCCCCGTCTACGCTGATCAAATATTTGTATCCCTCCTTCTCTCTGATTGAAGCCAGCTCACCGATCTTCTCAAGCGTAGAGGGAATAAGGCTCTGTCCGCCGAATCCGGGATTCACCGTCATGATGAGGATCAGGTCAACCATATCCAGGATGGGAAGGATTGACGAAACAGACGAAGACGGGATGAGGGAAACACCTGCTTTGCATCCGCAGTCCCTGATCATTTGCAGGGTTCTGTGCAGGTGTACGGTAGCTTCTGCATGGACTGTGATGTAATTACTGCCGCTCTGCGCAAAATGGGTGATAAAACGCTCAGGTTCATCAACCATCAGGTGTGTATCGAACACCAAGTCGGAATGAGGGCGCAAGTCCTTGATGAATTTGGGACCGAAGGTGATATTGGGCACAAACCTGCCATCCATGACATCGAGATGAACCCACTGCGCACCACTTGCTTTGATACTTTCCACTTCCTCGGCAGTACGGGAAAAATCAGAGGAAAGCATGCTTGGTGCGATGATGAGAGAAGTTTTTTCCATACTCCAGTTATAGCAGGTAGAAAGAGGTTTTGCAATGTCATTTATCGCAATAATACTATATATTTGTTAATATGTTTTAGGCCTTTCTGAAAATCAATTGCTAGTTTTTTCAAAGCGTGGTATAGTGAACACAGTAGCTTGTGATGACAAACCCGAGCAGACTATGACCCGGTCTGCCCGGTTTCTTTTACGTCTGAGAATATGGATAAATATAGTTGGAGGAAGCCATGGGATTCCATGAGATTGAGAACTTACTGAAAGAAGAGCAGTGGACAAGAACTACGGTGCAAACCTATACGGTCAACAGCTTTCAGACTCTTGATGAACAAATCAAGGAGTTGGATGAGGAGCAGAAGACCGAGGTAAAAAACCTATGTGACAAGCACCTCGCTGAGCGAGAGCGCAACAGTATCATTGCAATGTACCTCAGTGGTTCCATTCAATTGGAACGAAAAGGTGCGGATGACTATCTCCAGCTTCTCAATCTCATTGAGATGTTCATGGAGAACAAGAAGTGGAATGTCGTTGAGATGCTCTGCAACAAGATTTTGAGCCGCAGTGAAAACAAGCATGCCCTTCGCCTGCTCTCTTCCTGCTATGAACAGACCGGCAGGGAGGATGAGAAGTTCGCCATGTGGGAACGATTGGTCAAGGTCGATTATGAGGAGGTGGACATCGTCCGCTCCCTTGCCGTTCATGCGAACCAGAAGGGATTCAAGGACAAGGCGATTGGGTTCTACAAGAAAGCCGTGCATCGCTTGATAAAGCGCAAGGACGTTTCTTCAATCCGCAGTCTGTTTCTCGCCATGCTCGAGCTTGAAGGAGAAAATTTCGGCTACTTCATGTCGGTGGCGGACCAAGTGGCACTCATCAGCAAAAGTACCGCAATCGCCTTGTTGCGTGATCTTGAGCTTGCAAACAAGGAAGACATCGATCGCCAGATCGAATGCCAGAAGAAAATGTTGTTTCTCGACCGCGAGGATTCCTTTGCCCGTGAGAATCTGATCAGAAGCTATAAAACCAAGTACAAGACCCATTCCAGATTGAAGAATTGTCTGGAAAGCAGCGCCCTGACCAGCAATTTCACCCGGGATGTGCTGCACAGCATCGAAGATTTTGAGACGAACATCGCTTTTGACAAGGGTACCTTTGTCTTTCAAAACAGCACCAACCGCATCGGCCGCATCAGATCCATCGATGAGAATGATGTAATTGTCGATTTTGCCGGCCAGAGTACCAAGGAGGGATCAAGGCTATCCACCTCCATGGCTTTCAAGAGTCTGCAGGCCCTGCCCAAGAGTCATATCTGGGTTCTCAAGAGCGTCCTCCCCCGTGAGAAGCTTAATAAGAAAGTACAAGAAGACGTTACCTGGACGTTGAACACCCTGATGTCCAGCAATGGCGGAAAAATCAGTCTCAAGGAGATGAAGAATGAGTTGGTTCCTTCCATCCTTGATGCCAAGGAGTGGACTCCCTGGCTCAATCAAGCCAAGAAAGAACTGATGAACAATCCTCTTTTCGATCTTTCTAACAATGAGACTGACACATATTTGCTTCGGTCCACTCCCGTCAGTTACGAGGAGAAGCAGCTCTCTGTCTTCAGAGGAGAGAAAGACTTCTATGATAAGATCAAGAGCCTTAAGGATTTCATCGCAAGCAAGGGTGATGTTGAAAGCGACTTCTTTTTCGAGATGGTCAAATACTTCAGGGATATTTTCCTTGAGGAGAATGGATCCCCAAAGCCGATCGTAACGGCCACCGACATCACTTTCAGCTCCTTCCTGTTGCTTGAAGACTTGGTGAAGAAACAGAACATGAATTTTATAAACATGCCTGAAAGCCTGACATTTTCCCTGCTCTATGAGAGAGCCGACAATATCGAGACTTGTTTTGCCGCCATCAAGGATTCCGAGCTGAAGAAGAGCTTCATCGACCATGTAGTGGAGGAAATCGACAATTGGCCGAAGGTTTTGGTACAGTTGTTCCCCTATTACCTGACCGGTTACATCCCAGATATCTTCAGACAAAACAAAAAGACCAATGATTTTGTGAAAGTCTATAAGGATGCCGTCGAGAATTTCAAGGAGAAAGGCAACACCCTGCTCTATCTGTTGAAGAATGGCGAACCGAAGTTATGGGCCAAGGCCGGGATCAGCGAAGAACAGTTGCTCTTCACCAAACTGCAAATGCTCGACTATACCAATCGTTGCATCGACAACAGGAAGGATGTGCAGGAGAACCGCAAGAACGCAAAAACCTTGATGGGATTGCTCTTCGATGAGAATGACATTTTCAAGTACATCGAGCAAGGAAAGGAAGAAAACGCGCAAAAAATTTACAGTCTTGTGGCAAACGTGTTCGACCTGCCCGGGGGCAAGAAGATCGAGATCAAGCATGCCATCAGTGAGAAGTTTCCGTCCTTCAAGTTCTTTGATGAGGTGATGCCCATCGATAAGGAATCGGTTGTTCCCACCGGGCTCTTCTGCACAGCAGCTTCCTTGGAAGCCAAGAAGAAGGAGCTGGAGCACATCCAGCATGTAGAACTGCCGGAAGTCGCCCGTGAGATTGGAATGGCTCGTGAGATGGGAGACCTTCGGGAGAACAGCGAGTATAAGTACGGCAAGGAGAAGCAAAGCCTTTTGAACAACACGCTTCGCCGCCTTGCGGAAGAAATTGACCGGGCAACCGTCATCACCAAGGACAAAGTCGACCCTGACAAAATCGGCTTCGGCACCAAGGTTGTTCTGTTCGACCACATAAAGGAGCAGGAGGTAGTCTATACCATCATGGGTCCTTGGGAGTCGAACCCCGATGAGAACATCATCAATCTCTCGGCTCCGTTTGGAAGAGCGCTGCTCAACCATCAGAAAGGAGAACGCTTTGCGTTTGTGCTCAACGAGCAGAACTACGATTTCACCGTCAAGGAACTCACTGTTTTGGACTTTTAAGTGAAGCAAGGCCCCGGTTGCAAAAAAGACTGGGGCCTTCGTATTGTCCATGGTAGTATGATTGCATGCAAAACCGTTATCCAATCGATGCCGATCAGATATTGCCGGAGTATCCCCGCCCGCAAATGGTACGCTCCTCCTACTTCTCCCTCAATGGCATTTGGGAGTGTGCCATCGCCGACGACCCGAGCCTTCCCGACCTCTATCCATATTCAATCGTAGTGCCCTTCTCCCCGGAAACCAAACTTTCCGGATTGGAGAAGCGTGTCGGAGTCGACCAGACCATAAGTTACCGACGGACGTTCACCATCCCCCTTGATAGCGGGAAACGAACCATTTTGCACTTCGAGGCGGTGGATCACTTCTGTATCGTATATCTTAATGGGATGTGCATCGGCAGCCACCGGGGCGGATACCTTCCCTTTTCATTTGATATCAGCGACGCGGTCAAACAGGAAAATGAGCTGATCGTCCAAGTTCAGGATCCTTGTGACAGTCAAAGCATCATCCGAGGAAAACAAGCTCGAACGGCTAGTGGAATTTTCTACAGCGGACAAAGCGGAATATACCAGAGTGTTTGGCTGGAACAGGTGAGCCAGCACTATATCAAGCGTTTGATTATTGCAAGCAACCTCGAGCAGCGGTGCTGGCATGTAACCGTAGAAGCCGACGAGGACGGCTTGGAAGTCGTGATTTCCTACCTCGACGGGAAAAGAAAGGTCAAGGGCCTGAGCGGCCAAAGACTCCATTGCCAAGTCGACGAGGTGCATCCCTGGCTTCCTGAAGACCCCTATCTCTACCCTTTCACCGTAACCCTTGGTGAGGATGTAGTAGAGAGTTATGTAGGAATCCGCAGCTTCTGTGTCGAGGACGGGAAGTTGTGCCTGAATGGCAAGCCCTACTACCATCACGGCATTCTCGACCAGGGTTACTGGCCGTACAGCCTCTACACCCCTCCCACCGACCAGGCCATGATCGACGATCTCTTGCTGATCAAGAAGCTTGGTTTCAACATGGTTCGCAAGCATGCCAAAGTGGAAAACCTGCGCTGGTACCATCACTGTGACCGGCTCGGCCTGCTTGTTTGGCAGGATATGGTAAGCGGGGGAAGAAAGCCGTTCCAGCCGATCATGAGCGGTCCTCTCTTTCTCAAAGGATTTTCCGTCCCCGATTCTTGCTACACGCTGCTCGGCAGTCAGGATGAACAGTATCGCAAGGATTTTGAGGAACAATTGACGCAGATGATTCAAACCTTGTCCAACTGTACGAGCATCGCGATGTGGGTGATTTTCAATGAAGGTTGGGGGCAATTCGACACACAACGCATGCTGAGCCTGGTCCAGTCGCTGGACGGCAGCCGTACCATCGATCCAACAAGCGGATGGTATGACCAGAAAATCGGCAGCTTCAGTTCGCGACATGTCTACTTCAAAGCCTATCGGCACACCCCCGACCCTTTGGGCAGGGTGGTCATCCTCTCTGAGTTCGGCGGGTATGCCTATCGGGAGGACGGACACGATGACCAAACAAAAATCTTCGGCTACAAAAAATTCACCGACCGCAAAACATTCGCTGACGCTTTCTTCGACCTGTACGCCGACCAGGTGGTGCCGGCAAAGAAAAAAGGACTTGCAGCTTCCGTGTACACTCAGTTTTCCGATGTACAGCAGGAACTCAACGGACTGGTGACATTCGACCGGCTCTCAGTCAAGGTTGATGAGGTTGTCGCCCTGCAGGTCGCCGCCCTTCTTCTTGGTACGCAAGAGTGAAAACAAGGGAATCCGCGCAGCTTTGTAGGAGAGCAGGAGAATGCAGAGAGCTGCAACTCCGATAAGAACAAGATAGGCCAGATTTGCAAGATTTGAACCACGCTCATGCCAGGTCAATCCGAGGTTGTGGTAGAAAACGCAGAATGCCAGAATCGGGACATTGGCAAGAATGATTGTGAAAAGACCTTTGAATAACTGTGCATCCTTTGTCAATGGGTAGAGGTCCCTGAGGAGGAAGAGCAGGACGCATACACCAATGGTGTAGGAGATTCCGTTTGCAAGCGGAAGGGAAACGATGTCCAAGCCAAGTTTGAGGAATATCCACATCAAGACGATATCGAGCAGGTTCTGCAAGAATACGATGCGAGTCATCAGTGCATGGCGGTTGGCACTGTACCCGAGTCGCAATAAAAGGGCGTACCAAGCGCTGAATACCATGAAAACCAGATACGGCCTGAGTACCAAGGCAGTCAGGTGTGCATCCTCCAACGTATAGTTTCCGGTCTGCAGCACCACACTGACGCTCTCCCGGCTGAGAAAGAACAGGAGTATGGAACTGGGGAGCAACAGTGCCAGCAAGCTGAGCAGTGCGTTGCGGGTATAGGTTCTCAATGCAGGCACATCGTGTGCTGCAGATGCCCTGCTCATCAAAGGCAGGCTCACTGCAGCGATTGCATTGAAGAAAATGCCATACGGTGTCTGGTAGAAAATCGTGGAATTGCTGAAAGCCGTCACACTCCCCTCGCTCAAATGCGAGGCGAACAGGAAACTCACCATCTGGGTGACAATCTGCATCCCCATGCCCAACGAAACCAATGCCCATGCACCAAAAACCTCCTTGAAGGGGGCGTTCCGGGTCCGCAGGGTCGGTTTGAACCGATACCCGTATCGCCTGACCATCAAGTAGGAGTAACTGCCTTGCAACAGCCCTCCGGCAAGCACAGAATACGCCATGCTCATCGCTTGGAAACGCTCTGACAAAAACCATACCCCGAATATGACGCACAGGGAAAAAAACAAGGGAGAGAGGTAGGCATGCAAAAAATTCTGATGCGCTTGCAGGACCCCGTTGAATATGGAAGCCAGGCTGATGGTGGCGAGATAGACCATGAAGAATGGCAGCAATTGTCCACCCAATCGGATTTGATCGGCATCGAAGTCGCTGAGAAACGCGATCAAGGGCTCTCCATAGCAGTATGAGACCACCACCAGGGGGATGAGCAGTATGCTCTGGAACGTGCACAAGAGGGCAAAGAGATGGAATGAGCGTTGCTTCTCGTTTCGGCCCAACAGCGATGAAAATGCAGGGATCAGGGCGGCATTGACTGTGCCTTCGGCAAAGAGCTTGCGAAAGTTGTTGGGGATGTTGAAGGTGAAGTTGATCACATCGGCAACGCCGGTGGCGCCGAATACCGAGCCGATCACCCGTGCCTTGACAATGCCCAGCAGCCTGCTGAGCAAGGTGCAGACCATGATCAACAGGCTGTTTCTTGCTGTCCTGCTACTTTGTGTAGAATCGTGCAAGGTAGTCTCTCTTGAAGGATGCAAATCTGTTCTCCCTGATGGCCTGCCTGACTTGCTGCATGAGGCGGTAGAAATACGTGAGGTTGTGCTGGGTTGCAAGCATGCCCCCGAGCATCTCACCGGTCTTGACCATATGGTGCATGTATGCCCGGCTGTACTGGGTACATGCGCGGCAGGTACATCCCTCCTCGATGGGACGTTGGTCGAACTTATGGATCGCCTTTTTCAGCGTCACCACCCCATCATCGGTAAATACGGCACCGTTGCGGGCCATCCTGGTCGCCAGGACGCAGTCGAACATATCGATGCCGTTCTCAACAGCCTCCAGGATGTAGTCGGGGCTTCCGATGCCCATCACATACCTGGGCTTGTCACGGGTGACCAAATCCGCAGTGTACTGCAGATAGTGTACGAACTGCTCTGCAGTCTCCCCTACGCTGAGGCCTCCGATTGCAATACCGGGGAAGTCCATCTCGTTGAAGAACTCTGCACTCTGTTTTCGCAAGTCCTCATAAAAATTGCCCTGCACGATGCCGAACAAATTCCCCTTGAATGCTTCACCCAAAAGAAGCCGATGTTCCCACGCCCGTTTCGCCCAGGCATGGGTGATATGCATTGCTTCGGTCGCGGCACGGTGGTCGATCTGTGGCGGAGTGCATACATCCAGGCACATGGCTATGTCTGAGCCGATGATTTTTTGGGTGTCGACGACACTTTCGGGCGTGAATATATGCTTCGATCCATCAACATGGCTCTGGAAGGTCACCCCCTTCTCCCCGATCTTCCTGAGCCCTGAAAGGCTGAATACCTGAAAGCCTCCACTGTCGGTCAACAGGTTTCCGCTCCAGTTGGAGAAGGAGTGCAACCCTCCGAATTGGGAAAGAACCTCGAGTCCAGGACGCAAATACAGGTGGTAGGTATTGCCGAGAATCAAATTGTACCCGATTTTTTCGACATCTTCATGAAACATGCCCTTGACCGTACCATTGGTACCGACAGGCATGAAAACAGGGGTTTCCACCTGACCGTGGCCGAGCGTCAAGAGACCGAGACGGGCTTTACTGGTGGTATCCTGGTGCAACTGCTGAAATATCTTCATTGGTATCCTCTATCGTATAGCGACTCGTTCCGCCAGTGCTATGCATACTATCACAATCATGGGGATTGCCATACCCCAAAACGGGCCGATCACCGCTTGCTTTGCCATGATCAAGGTCACCATTTGCACGACATAATAGATGACCGCCAGGCCAAGGCTGGTGATGATGGAGAACAGCAGCACATTTTTCTTGTATTTGTAGCTGATGGCACAGGCGATGAACAGCATCACCAAGGGAGTCAGAGACTCCATGAGCCGTTTGGCAAAATCGGTGGCGAGTTCAGGATACCGATTGGGGTCCAGCTCCTTGATTCTGGCAAGGTAGTGCATGGCTGTCCTTAATTCCATGGTCTTGATGTCGTTGGAAAGGTTTCTGAAGTACGATGGCTGAAGCGTGAAACTCGGTACATACATCGTAGGGTTCTCGGTTTGGTTGACTACCATGGTTGCAGTGTCTATCTCCTGCTCTCGCACCTGTTCCAATCTCCAAATGCCCTGTTCCTCCTCCCAATATGCCCATACAGCATCGATTCGGGTCTTCAGCGAGCCATTTTCATCGATAAGAACCAGCATTACCTGGGCCAGACGCTTCTCCTTTTCACTGTATTGAAGGGCATGAACCACATAGGAACCCTCCGGGTCACGCAAGGTGATGTTTCGATTATCGTAGGTGCTGCGTAGTCCAAACAGCGAGTCTTCCAAAGCTTCCCGCTCTTTGCTGAGCGGTATGTGGACATACTCGGAAAAGAAGAATTGCATCCCTGAAAATACCAGGCCGAGTGCCAGGATGGGGACGACGATTCTTCGGTATGAGTGACCGCTGCCCAAAAGGCAGATCATTTCGTTGTTGGCTTGCATCTGTGATAGAAAGAACGATGCCGAGAACAACAATGAAGGTCCGAGGGCGAAGAGAACAGCCTCCGGGGCATAAAGCAGGGTGAGTTTTGCTATTACCGGATAGGAGATGCTGCGGGTAAGGTAGGAGTCGAGATTTGCGAACAAGTCAACGCTGAGCAGCATCAGTGTGCAGAGCAGCAAGGTTGCAAAAGCGACCATGGTGATACTGCTGATGATGTGTCGGTCTATCAGCTTCATAGGCGCCTCGCATGCAGCAAAAGCACAAGGCCGCTGATGAACATGATGAGGTTCGGTGACCAGATCAGGATGGCCGGTGTAATGGAAAGCGAGAATATTTGCATCTGTGCGAAGAACAACAGGTACCAGTACAGGACTGCAACCAGCATGGATAAGCCGAATCCTATGAGCCGTCCATGCTTGACGCGGAAGAAGGAGAGCGAGAAGGTAAGAAAAACAAGCATGAAACAAGCAGCACTGAGTGCATACTTTTTGTGCAGTTCAGCCCGGTAATATTGGTAATAGAAATTGATCGGCTTTTGCGCTTTGAGCTGTTTCAGCTCCTCCTGCACTTTTTCCATCTGCGAGACATCCACGTTTGCATCAGTTTTTGTCTCTTCAAGCAAGAGAGAAAGCGAGAGCTCGAGTGTCCTGATCTTCTCTTCATACCGTTTTTTTTCTTCAAGAAATGCAGCCTTGTGTATCTCGATATTCTGTTGCAGTTCCTTGATGGAAAGCTGGGAAGGCAAAGCCGATGCAATACTGGCAATCTGATTGGAGAAATTCAGGTAGAACTGGGCAGATTCGGCTTTTGAGAGAGCCCAACCCTGGTTCGATTCGCTTTTCAGGATTATCGGTTCATCCAGCTTGAGCTGGTAGATGAAGGACTGCAGGTCATACAGGGAGACCTCCGCCTTTGGCGAACTGATGATTTGTCCTTCCCTGGATGATGAGGTTTCGAAGAGAACAACGTCATGTACAATATTTCCCTCCACCTGCTTGTTGACCATCACGGTATCGGCAATGGTATTGGTGCTGTTCGCCCGAAGTTCGAGGGTGGGAAGGTCGCGCATCAGGTCGGTGTAGAGCTCACGATACTTCTTGGTGCTCCAAGGAAGGGCTTTATCGGCGGTAAGAAATGTCAAAAGGGAAAACACCAGGGAGATGACAATGATCGGGAAGAATACATGTTTGAGGGAGATGCCGCTGCTTCGGATCGCCAAGATTTCATTATTTCCCGAGAGGTCGCCGATGACCATGCTGCTGGCAGTCAACGAGCTGAACGGAAAGGTGTACAAAAGAAATTGGGGAATGGAGAGCAACACCAGCTGAAACACCGCAAGATAATCTACTTGCTTGAGCAGGATCCTTTGGGCGATCAAGAGAATCTGGTTGATGAAAAAAATGAAAAAGAAGAAAAAGAACGCCACGACAAAAGAGAGCACATACTCTCTTCCAACGTGGCGATATACAAGTGAAAAACGAGCGGATGAAGCCAAAGCTATACTCCCGTCGAACCAAAACCTCCACTTCCCCGCTCTGTTGCATCCAAGCTGATCGTTTCAGTGAAGGAAGCTTGTTCACATCGTGCGATGATCATCTGGGCGATACGATCGCCGTGATGAATGCGTACGTCCTGCTTTCCATGGTTGATAAGAAGTACACAGACTTCACCACGGTAATCAGCATCGATCGTGCCGGGACTGTTCAGCACAGTCAAGCCATGCTTGGCAGCCAGCCCGCTTCGCGGTCTCACCTGAGCCTCGTACCCGGTCGGCAGCTGAATGCTCAGGCCTGTGGGGATCATGGCATGGCAGCCGCTGCAAATCACCACATCTTCATCAAGGCAGGCGGAAAGGTCGGCACCGGCGCTGCTTGCAGTCCCATAGACCGGAAGCAGTGCTTCCGGTCGTAGCTTGACTACAGGCACCGTAATCGAAACAATTTCCATCTTACTTCGACTTTGCCTCGATGGCATCGATGTAGCTGAGGTTCAGACGGTTCTGACGGTCAATCTCAATGAGCTTCACCGGAACAACCTGGCCTACTTTCAGTACATCCTCTACATTCTGCACACGGGTCTTCGCAAGCTTGGAAATATGACAAAGTCCTTCCTTGCCAGGCAGGATTTCAATAAAGGCACCGAAGTCCATGATCCGCTTCACGGTTCCCTCATAAATACGGCCGACTTCCGGTTCCTCAACGATTGACTTGACCAGTTCCTTCGCCAACTGGGCGGAAGCATTGTTCCTGCCATAGATGGTGATGGTTCCGTCATCTGCAATATTGACCTCGGCACCGCTCTGGCTGGCGATGGCCTTGATCGTCTTTCCACCGGTTCCGATGACAGCTCCAATCTTCTCTTCATCCACCTTCATGGTAAGGATTTTGGGAGCATATTCGCTGATTTCCTTACGAGAAGTGGCCAGAGCTCCTTCCATAATGGAAAGAATGTGCATTCTGCCCTGCTTGGCCTGCTCAAGAGCTTTCTTCATGATTTCAGGGGTTACTCCTGCAATCTTGATGTCCATCTGGAAAGCGGTGATGCCGTCACGGCTGCCTGCAACCTTGAAGTCCATGTCGCCGAGGTGGTCTTCTTCACCCAGGATATCGCTGAGAACGACATACTTGGAGTAATCTGCACCTTCGGTGATAAGACCCATGGCAATACCTGCCACCGGCTTCTTGATGGGAACACCTGCATCCATCAGGGAGAGACAACCACCGCAAACCGATGCCATGGAGGAGGATCCGTTGGATTCCAAGATCTCACTGACTACCCGAATGGTATAGGGGAAGGACTCCTTGGTGGGAACGATTGCTTCCAGTGCACGCTGGGCCAAGTGACCGTGACCGATTTCACGCCTTCCGGTACTCAGCCTTCCACACTCACCGACACTGTACGGAGGAAAGTTGTAATGCAGCATGAAGGAGCTGTAACTCTTCTCACCATCGATGGTATCGAACATCTGCTCGTCACTTGCGGTACCGAGGGTGGTTACTGCCAATGCCTGAGTCTCTCCACGGGTGAATAGAGCGGAACCATGGGTTCTTTCCAGTACCCCTACCTCGCAGCTGATGGGCCTGATCTGATCGACTTTGCGTCCGTCGGTTCTCTTGCCGTCGTTGAGGATCGAGGAACGAAGAATTTCGTACTCAAGGTCCTCGAACAGGGTTGCGAGCTGACCATCGCGCTTGGAATCCTCATCGATCAGGTCTTGGAACTTCTCCCGTACTTCAGCCTGAACCTTGGCAAGAGCGGCATAGCGTTCCATTTTTCCTTTTACGAAAGAGGCTTCCTTGATCAAGGGATACGCATAGTGGCGAACCGGCTCGATCCAGGAGAGATCGACAGTGGGGGTCAGGACAGGGAGTTTTTCCTTGCCTGCAATCTTGCGAAGCTCAAGCTGGGCATCGCAGAGCTTGGTGATGAACGGTTGTGCGGCGGCAATTGCTGCAAGCATCACTTCCTCGCTCACTTCCTTCGCTCCGCCTTCAACCATGGTAATACCATCGCGTGTACCAGCTACGACGATGTCCAGGGTTGCACGCTCAATCTGGCTGAAGGTAGGGTTGACAACATAAGCACCATCCACCATGGAGATGCGAACTGCAGCAATGGGCCCGTTGAAGGGAATGTCACTGATGGTAACCGCAGCGCTGGCAGCATTGATGGCAATGATGTCAGGGGTGTTGTTCATATCGGAGGAGACGACGGTGGGAACCACCTGGATCTCACGGCCGAACGCCTTGTCAAAGAGAGGGCGCATCGGGCGGTCGATGAGGCGGCTAACCAATATTTCCTTGTCCTTGGGGCGGGCTTCCCGCTTGAGGAACCCACCGGGGATTTTGCCGGCGGCATAGTATTTCTCATTATATTCAACGCTTAAGGGGACATAATCCAGAGCTTCATTCGGCTCTTTCCCGCAGCATACAGTTGCAATAACGGCACTACCCTCATAATGGGCATACACGGTACCACTGGTCTGTTTGGCGATTTTTCCGGTTTCAAACACCAGATCGGAATCTCCTATCCGTACAGATACTTTTTTTACTTCCATCTTCTTGTTCCTTTCTTTGTTCTTTACGTTCTTTCTTAGACACTATTGAAATAAAATAGCTCCAACGGCCTGAAAAGCCATCGGAGCTATTCATACATTTTTACGAATGCAACACCACGACTACTTTCTCAGGCCGAGTTCGGCAATCAGAGAACGGTAGGCTTCGATATCGGTATTCCTCAAATACTTGAGCAACCGTCTGCGCTGACCGACCATCAGAAGCAAGCCTCTGGTTCCTGCATGGTCCTTCGGATTCTTCTTGAAGTGCGGCTGCAGGTCATTGATGCGGGCGGTAAGCAGGGCAATCTGAGCCTTGGTCGAACCGGTGTTCTTCTCATCACCGCCAAACTTGGCAATGATCTCTTGTTTCTGTTCCTTGGAAATCATGAAATACTCCCCTTAGCCTGAAAGCTAAGTCTTTTTGTACGAACAGCAAGCCAATCCCACATCGCTTTTGCCGGTACTATCAACAAGTCATCCTCACCAAGGTGTGCATGAACCTCTACGACAGACCCGTCTGAAAGCGAAAGCAAGGCATCATACACACCGGCCGGAGGCAACAGTTGCATGAAGGATGCAGTTCTGTACAGCAAGCCTTCTTCAGTGAACTTAGAGGGATACGCCACTAAATCCAATTCATAAGGCCTGCCGAGCATACTTTGGACCTCTTCCAAAGCGCCCTCAAGAAGTTTTTTACGCACCATGGTGCTTGAGGTGATTTCTCCATCTGCATTCAATACAAACGGGGGAATCTCAACATATGCGCCAGGCGACAATCGGGATAGATATTCCTGCAGCTGAACAGGTCCGGCACTTGAAGCCGGGGCACCGCAGCGGAAATCCTCACCGACAACCATCACTTTGACTTGGCAAAACGCACAAACCAAAGTGAGGAACTCCTCAGCTGTGAGTTTACTGAAATCAGCAGAAAAGTCAATGACAACAAGGTGATCAACCCCGATATTTTCAAGTAATTCCTCAATTTGGGCATCACTTGCCAGCTTGGAATGGTAGGGTTGGGATTTCATAAGCATCTTTGGATTCTTATTGAAGGTAATTACCATGCTTTGATAGTCCTGGACTTTGGCAAGTTCGACACAACGCTTGATGATTGCCTGATGGCCTCTGTGTAGCCCATCGAACACGCCGATGCATACAGACATGTTCTGCTGCCACAGTACGGGATGAGCTGAAAGATGCATGAAATCGTATCGTTTCACCCTACTATCTCCTTGCGATATGGATGGATTTGAGCAATAATCCGTCCTTCTTTCATATCTGCAACGGCCCGAAGCACTCCATCTGTGCTATACAGGGCGCCATAGGTTTCCTCATCACTTTGGCGAATCACCTTGACAGCGCGAGGAAAAGAACCATTTGCAAGGCGGAAGAGCTCCTGCTCATCCTCTACTTCAAAGATACTCACCGATGCTACACGTTTCAACAATGCATCGGTTCGCCCCATCGAGGCAAGAAGGCTTTCCCTCTGTTTGGCGTCCACCGCCTCACTGAGGTGGAACGGACCGATTGCGGTGCGCGTAAGGCCGACAAGATGAGCCCGGCTGCCTGCTGCCAAGCCTAAATCGCGGGCCAGTGAACGAATATAGGTGCCTTTCGATACATGGATGTCGGCAACAAGTATTCCCTGTTCATAAGAAACCGGTTCAAAGCTGTAGACGGTGATGGGACGCTTGGCCATCTGCACCTCATGGCCCCTGCGGGCCAGATCGCTCGCCCTTTTCCCGTTGATATGCAGCGCACTGTACTGTGGGGGTTGTTGCTCGAGGCTGCCGATGAAAGAGGGAATCGACTTCTGTATCCGCTCATACCCGGGAACATCGGCGACGGCGATGACTTGTCCCTCCGGATCGAGGGTGTCGGTCTCCGAGCCGAAGGCAATCTGTGCCCGATATGTCTTGTCCATTGAGGAGAACAACACATTCAATCTCGTCATGCTTCCCGTCAAAACTATCAAGAGTCCCTGGGCAAACTTATCAAGCGTACCGGCGTGGCCCACTTTGGCTTCGATGGTACGCTTGATATCATTGAGGGACGAAAAACTGGTAATGCCAGGTTTCTTGTTGATGAGAAGAATGCTAGCGTTTGTTCCCATCTTCCACCAGTGTATCAATCAGGGCATTGATTTTCTGCCCCTCCTTGAGGGAGACATCGGCCTTGAACGTCAATACCGGGGTATTCCTGGTCTTCAGAAAGGCCCCTACCCGTTTTTGGATGAATCCACTTGCCTTTTGCAGGGCTTCAACACTTGCCTGCAAAGAATCATCATCCAGGACACTCGAGATATAGACGGTGGCAAATGCATTATCCACCGAAAGTTGCACCCTGCTGACCGAGCACAAGGTGCTCACCATGGGAGACTTGATCTCCCCGGTGACGATCAGCGTGCTGATCGCCTCGGAGAGTCTTGCTTCTATGCGTTTCTGACTGTATTCACTCATATTCTTTCATTGCTCTCCAGCTTGCGGGCTATTTCCTCGGTTTCGACAACCTCAAGAATATCACCTACATGCAGGTCGTTGAAGTTCTCAAGACCAACGCCACATTCGAAGCCTTCAGCTACTTCCTTGGCATCGTCCTTGAAACGCTTCAAGCTCGAAATCCTGATCATCTCGCTGTTGATCTGGATGGAATCACGGATGACCCTGACCAGACTGTTGCGCTTGATCTTGCCCTTGGTAACCATACAACCGGCAATGGTTCCCACCTTGGGTACCTTGAAGGTGTCGCGGACCTCAACGGTTCCAATCTCAACCTCCCGTACTTCAGGACTCAGCATGCCTTCCATTGCCAAGCGGATATCATCCACCACATCATAGATGATGTTGTACTTGCGGATCTCAATCTTTTCCTGGTCGGCCAAAGCCTGTGCACGGGGCGTAGGCCTTACGTTGAAACCGATGATCAATGCATCAGAGGCGCTGGCCAAGGTGACATCACTCTCGATGATTGCACCGGCGCTTGCACGGATGACATTGAGGTGGATCTCTTCATTGGAAAGTTTCTCAAGAGAACCCTGCAACGCTTCGACGGAACCCTGGACGTCACCCTTGATGATGACGTTGAACTCCTGTATGGCTCCTTCCTTGATCTTCGAATAGAGGTTGTCAAGGGTGACCTTCTTCACATTGCGGCTGTCTCCCAGGCGTTCCAGTTCCTGTCGTTTTGCACCAACCTGACGGGCCTGACGCTCATCTTCGGTTACCTGGAACGGATCGCCGGCGCCGGGGATGTCACTCAAGCCGATGATCTCGACAGGTGTGGACGGACCGGCTTCCTCGATCTTGCGGCCTTTGTCGTCGAACATCGCCCGCACCCTGCCAGGGTATATGCCGGCGACATAGTAGTCGCCCTGCCTCAAGGTTCCCCTCTCGATCAAGACAGAGGCGACAATACCGCGTCCTTGGTCGATTCGACTTTCGATGATCTTGCCTTCAGCCCTGCAATCAGCATTGGCTTTCAGTTCAAGCATCTCGGCTTGAAGTAGAACGGTATCCAGCAGTTCATCGATTCCCTGTTTCTTCAATGCAGAAATCTGGCAATACAACGTCTGGCCGCCCCACTCTTCAGGCATCAATCCGAGATCCGAGAGCTGCTGCATAACGCGCTCAGGTTTTGCCTCGGGAAGGTCGCACTTGTTTATCGCTACAATGATGGGAACATTTGCAGCTCTTGCATGGTCGATGGCTTCACGGGTCTGGGGCATGACACCGTCATTGGCGGCAACCACCAGGATGACGATATCGGTAACCTGTGCACCGCGGGCACGCATCATGGAGAATGCAGCGTGACCAGGAGTATCGAGGAACACCACTTCTCCCTTGCCCGGAAGGTTGACCTTGTATGCACCAATGTGCTGGGTGATTCCTCCGAACTCCCCTTCCGCCACCTTGGTGGAACGGATGGCATCAAGCAGCTTGGTCTTTCCATGGTCAACGTGACCCATGACGGTAACGATGGGGGCGCGATCAACCAAATTCTCTTCACTATCCGGTTCACTGGCGATCAACGTCTCATCGTACAACGAAACAAGATGAACCTTGCAGTTGTACTCACTGCAGATGATTTCAGCAGTCTCGAAGTCGATTTGTTGGTTTATGGTGACCATCATTCCCATCTTGAACAGCTTGGCAATGATTTCACTCGCTTTCAGATTCATTTTCTTGGCAAGGTCACTGACTGTGATGACTTCCATCATATCAATGGTCTTGGGAACGGATGCCAGCTTTGCTGCAGCCTGTTCCTTCCTTCTCTGGATCTGGAATTCCTTCTCTTCCTCGGCATTCCGCTTCTTATAGGAAGCCTGGTCCTTCTTTTTGGTAAAGGTCTTCTTGGGTGTGCGCTGATTCAGCGTGTCCATATCCTGCGATCCGGGAGCTGAGCCGGGTCGTTGACCGGCACCGGGGCGCTGTCCGAAGGGAGGTCTCGCCCCACCTGCACCTTGCCCCCTGAAGCCGCCTTGACCGGCAGGCCTTTGTCCGGGTGCACCGCCGGCAGGACGTCCCTGATACGGAGGCCGACTCTGATAACCACCCTGACGGGGAGGCTGTGTTCCTTGATAAGGAGTTGAAGGACGGGGATTCTGACCCTGATAGCCCTGACCGGAAGGAGCACCCTGGCCCTGATAACGGGGATTTTGTCCCTGATAACCTTGTCCTTGGTAACGGGGATTCTGACCTTGGTAGCCCTGGCCTGAAGGTGCGCCACCTTGGCCTTGATACCGGG
Source organism: Sphaerochaeta sp. UBA5836 (assembly GCF_002432845.1). Taxonomy (NCBI): domain Bacteria; kingdom Pseudomonadati; phylum Spirochaetota; class Spirochaetia; order Spirochaetales; family Sphaerochaetaceae; genus Sphaerochaeta; species Sphaerochaeta sp. UBA5836. The sequence goes on along the minus strand of NZ_DJGW01000094.1, from coordinate 2,855 downwards.
GATTCTGTCCCTGATAGCCGGATGCAGGCCTATTGCCCTGATACGGAGGTCTGGTTCCTGGAGCAGGTCTCCCGCCTACCGTACCTGCAATACGCGGTCCACTGGAAGGCACGGGAGCCTGTTGGGCGCTGACACTCTCCGGTCCACGATTTTGCAGTTCGGCGTGGTCCTTGACGGTAAGTCCCTGATTCGGCACCGGCGGAAGATTGGTCGGTCTGATTACAACCGGACCATTATGCAGAGGGGAAGCGGAAAGCTTGTCTGAAGCAGGACGCTGAGTTCTGCGCACACCACCGAGGCGTTGCTGGGTGCCTTGTTTTTCATGAGACTTGGGACTTTCATCCACTTTGGGTGTTTCAACAACACTTTCCGATTCAACCTGCTCAGAGTCACTCTTGGGTTGGGGCTTGACCACAACCACTTTCTTTTTTACCACCACCACCCGGCGTTTTTCCGTAACTTTGGGTTTTGTATCTTGTTCCTTGGCGGGGCTCTTGTTCTCTTCCTTCTGCCCTGAGGGAGTTACTACATGTTTGATCAACGTTGCTTTAGGCTTATTATTCTCTTCCGTCATTATTTCCTCTTGGATGGTTTTACTCTACCTCAAATGCCAGACCTGTTCCACAGCTGGGGCACACGGTCATATCCATGGTGATGGAGCCACCGCAATTGGGGCAGACATATTCGGTCTCTCCATCTTCTTCGTTCTCAACGATATCGACATACTCGTTGATTGTGTCCTTGATCGCAATGATCTCCTCTTCACTCAGGTCGCCGAATCCGGCCAGCTCCTCATCACTGAGGTTGATGAACTCTTCAACACTATATACATCGTGGAATTGAAGCTTTCTGAGCAGCATGGAATCAAGGGGAAGTTCAGAAAGTGCAATCTCGTCCTCATCGACAAAGCCCGCGACTTCCGACTCAACGGCAACTTCACGCTCCTCAAACTCCGACTGGGCAATCTGCGGCTCAAACATGGGCTCATCGGTACTGAAGATGCTTTCAGCCCTGGATCTGGCTTCCTTTGCGATATCCATCTCATCGAACTGGGCTTGTGTTTTTACATCAATCATCCAGTCAACCAGCTTGTTTGCCAATCGGACATTAAGACCTTGTTTTCCAATTGCCAGGGAGAGCTGACTATCCTCGACAATGGCTACTGCATGATAAATATTCTTGTCGATTATCACGACATCCTTGACCTGGGCTGGTGACAGGGCATTGCGGATATAGTTGGCAGGATTCGTGTCATAGCGCAGAATATCGATCTTCTCTCCCTCGATCTCGCTCATGATAGTCTGAATTCGATTTCCCTTCAACCCGACACAAGCTCCAACCGGATCAATATCGTCGTTGCGGCTGGCAACGGCCACCTTTGTCCGATACCCGGCCTCTCGAACAATCTTGATGATGTCGATCTGGTTCTGTGCAATTTCAGGAACCTCGACTTCAAAAAGCTTGCGAATCAACTCAGGGCTGGTTCTGGAGAGAACAACACGAAGTCCGCGTTCAGCTTTCTCAACCTTTTCGACATAGCATTTGATCTTGTCATTGCTGCCATAACTTTCACGGCTGGATTGGTTTCGTCTGGGAAGCAACCCTTCGGTTGTGCCTATATCCACATAGATATCACCGTTGGGAAGCTGACGGCGATAGTATCCGATGATCAGCTGGCCTTCCTTGGCCTTGTACTCACTGTACAGCGTATCCTTCTGGATGTCTCTGAAGCTCTGATGGGCGCGTTGCTTGGCGCTTTGGACGCTGATGCGGTCAAACTCTTTGAGATCCACCGGAATAAGCAGTTCGTCGCCGATCTCACACTCCTCATGGATCTCCTTGGCTTCACTGAGAGGAATCTCAGTAACTTCATTATACCAATTATCGTCATCCACAATCTTCCTGCGGCTGGATAGCTCGACCGTCATGTAGTCGTCGCTGAACTCAATGACTGCATTCTCATCGGTACCGAATTTACGCTTATACGCTGCGCGAAGTATGTCCTCGATGGTGCTGATGACCAGCTCTTCGGAAATGTTCTTTTCCGCTACCATACTCCGGATAGCGTCACCTATTTCAGTTGCCATGTGAATCGTCCTCCCATCTATAGTCAAGCTTCGCCTTCTGAATATCAGCATAAGCTACAGACATAGTCTCAATCATCTCTTTTGCATCCTCGATATATACCTGGGTGAGCTGTACAGACGTTGTGTCGGCCTGTGCTATGATTCCACTGACCCACGCATCCTTGCTCGTATCATATACTCTTACTCGCTTGCCCGTAAACAAGCTGAACTCATATACGTCCTTGAAGTTGCGCTGCAGACCAGGTGTACTCACTTCAAGTTGCAAATCGCGTTCACCGAGCTGCAACTCCATGCGGGGATAGACAAGACGGTACACCTTTGCACAGTGGTCGACGCTCACCTCATCATCTTTTGCGAGTATCACCATGGTAACGGCGACGTTTTTTCCCCGTTCAACCCGATTGATGTCCACCAGAGCGATTCCCATCGCATTGAGCAGTGGCTCATACTCCATGAACAAATTTGTTTTTTGTATTCCTGTTGCTAACATACCATTCCTAAAAATTCATAAAAAAGGGATGCGCCAACCGGCGATCCCCCAATAATCAAACACATCCTGATTAGCATAGTAAGCACTTGCTTGATGTTTGTCAACCGAACAACCATGGAAGATTGCCTTAAGACAAAGGTCTAAAAAAAGATACACAAGGAAGAGAATGTCGAATATACTAACGTTGTGCGGATCCTTGCCGATTGAGAATATTGCTCTTGGAGGTGTTAGGTGGCGCATTTGAATCGAAAGAGAACGGTGCATTCGATGTCTATACG